>JAPLJQ010000257.1 GCA_026388495.1 Deltaproteobacteria bacterium
ACGTATTGGTATCGATTGACCCCACAGGGCGGAACGAGAAAACACAGGGTGTCTTCTCTGTTACTGTAACGGTCAGATGCATACGCACACCTCCTTTTTATGAACGTTCGTCTTGTTTCGCTTCAGAGATCGAAAGAGATCCTCTCCTTTTGATTTTTCTCACAAAATTATCCGCGCCGCTGGAGTATTGGAAAAAGCTCACACGTCATGGTCGCCGGGATGTTCATCAGTGAACCTGATTGATGGCGGAAAGTTGCCATGGATTGTTTCCCACGGAACGGGTAAATGTCCAGTATTCTTCGAATTTGACAGGTTCCGTCCTGCTTCCAGAAAGAAGCTCTCCGCTTTCACTGACCGTATAGTCCAACAAACTTGCCAGGAATCTGACGGTGATAAAATCCATTCCACCTTCCTGCCAGGCTTCCGTGATTTCCACGGAGCGGACAGCGATATTATCCAGTTTGTTGATGTTCCTTTCCGATTTCAGCTTTTCCGCGTCACCCTGCAGGATACCGAACATTTCGCCCGTCAGAATCCCTCTGGCAATGCTCATGTCGCGGTTGATCCACGCTCCCTGTATCTTGAAGAAGGAATCCATGCACATGTCGTTGAATTGGTTCTCGTCGAAGGAAGTGTCCATCTGGCGAATATGGCTGATTCCCGTATGGACATCAGTTTCTGTGTCACCCTGATCCTGAGAGGGAGGCGCATACGAAGTCTGTCTTTCCATAGATGGAGCGGAACCTGACTGATAGTAGGCCGTGGAGGATGATTCCGCCTGTTTGCGCTTCACGAAGAAACGGTAAATGAAGTAGAGAAGCCCCCCGATAAGAAGAATTTCCATGAATCCGATCCCACTCCCGCCAAAACCGCCCATGCCGCCGGCATGGCCAAAGCTGCTGAAAAGCATGCCGCCCAGGATACCCCCCATTGCTCCAAAAGCAAGGCTCCTCCACATGCTGGGTTGAGGCGTCAGCGGACTCATGGGTCTTGCCGGTGATGCCGGGGCGACGGATTGCCGCGATGGCGATGCTGGCGTGGAAGACCGGCTCGGCGCGCTGTAGGATCGCGAGCCGCTGCTTCCGAAAGACCGTCCCCCTCCTACCCTTGCGAGGGCGTCAATTTCCAGTATCCATATGAAAAAAAATAAACATGTGAAAATGACCAGCGCCATTTTCTGCCGTTTTAGCGTACACATATAAAGCAACCTCCTTTTTTGCAAAATAAAATCTTACAGGTAATTTTGACGTTCTCGTCAAAATTTATCATTCCCGCGTAGGCGGGAATCCAGACCATACGTAAGTGTATAAAAATACTGGATTCCCGTTTTCACGGGAATGACAAATTGAGGTAAAATTTGACTTTTTACGAGTCCATCAATTTTCCGGGGCATTATGATGGTATTTGAAAGTCCTGTCAACCCTTCCTTTTCAATTCATTTTGTTTTTTTCGAACAGATGGTGTATGGAAAGATCATATTTGATTATATGAAAAATCCAGAGGTAACGGCGTTGGATGCACATCTGAACGGAAAAATCGGCATCGTGGCGGACATGATTGTGGAAGCCAGGGATGTGGTCGTGTTTACGGGAGCCGGAATCAGCACGGAATCTGGGATTCCTGATTTTCGCAGCCCCGGAGGAATATGGACGAAATTTGATCCGGAAGATTTTACCATCGACCGGTTTCTCTCCAGTCCGGAGACGAGAAAGAAACAATGGCGCATTCTTCTTGAAGGCGGATTGATTGCCGATGCGGAGCCGAACCGGGCGCATCTTGCCGTCGCCGAGCTGGAAAAGATCGGCAAACTGACCTGCGTCATTACCCAGAATGTGGACAATCTCCATCAAAAGGCGGGAAATTCGCCCGAGAAAGTATTTGAACTGCACGGCAATATGAGGTGGTTGAGGTGCATAGGCTGCGACCTGCGCTACTTCATGGAAGAAATGGTGGAAAAATACCGGTCCGTGGGGGATATTCCGGCATGTGAAGAATGTGGGGGAATTCTGAAACCCGATGTAGTCTTCTTCGGTGAGCTTTTACCGGCAACGACCCTGAAACAGGCGACCTTCCTTGCAACGCGCTGTGATCTTTGCATTGTCATAGGGTCGTCTTTGGTAGTGTATCCGGCAGCTTCCATCCCCGTGTATGCCAGGAATTCGGGTGCAAAACTGGTGATCATCAATAATACGCCAACGTCCTGCGACAATAACGCGGACGTGATCATTCATCATTCCGCCGGGGAAGTTATGGAAAAAATACTGGAAGAGGTGAAGAGAAGACTTTAGACGCGAGGGTCCCTGATGCCGAATATATCCGAAATGGAAACAGAAAGGTTGAGACTGATTCCTCTGAATTTCGATAGCATCAACCCCGATGAACATCAGAAGATTGAACAGAAACTGGGTCTGCAACTGGCCAGCATGATTCTCGGTGAACAGATTGACAGGGAAATAAAAGCGGCCATGAGAACGTCGCTGGAAAATGTCATCAGAGACAAGACAGAGAATCAGTGGTTTCTTGACTGGCAGAGCGTCCTGATCATTTTAAAAGGGGAAAACGTGATTGTCGGGGGCTTCTGTTTCCAGATGCGCCCGGATGAAGACGGGCATGTGCAGATCGGCTATATGATCAGACCGGAATACCGGAACTTCGGATATATGACTGAGGCTCTGAAAAAGGGGATCGAATGGATACTCGAACGCCCCCGTATCATATGCCTGGTTGCGGAAACGACGAAATCCAACCTGCCGTCCCACCGGGTTTTGGAAAAGGCGGGCATGGCGGTATATAGAGAAACGGAAAGAAGTCTCTGGTGGAGGCTGAATAAATGTGTCTGATCATCCGAAATATAAAACCCGATAGAAAGCAGGGATAACAGCATGTCAAAACGAGAATATCCCGATCAACCCATCGTTGGGGTCGGCGCCGTTGTGCTCAAAGACGGGAAAGTCCTTCTGGTGAAGAGGGGGATCGCGCCAAGCAAGGGGCTGTGGGCAATACCGGGCGGCTCCCTGAAGCTGGGCGAGACGTTGCAGGAAGGGGCGGAGCGGGAAATCCTGGAGGAAACGGGAGTGGTCGTCAAGGCCGGGAAGCCCTTCTACTCTTTCGATTTTTTTGAGCGGGATGATGACGGCCGAATCCGTTTTCATTATGTCGTTGTGGATATGATGGCAGACTATATAAGCGGTGATGTCCAGGGGGCCGATGACGCCCTTGAAGCCCGGTGGGTGTCACCGGAAGAACTGAACGATCTGGTCGTATCGAAAAATACCCTTAACATTCTGGAAAGTATGAGATTTATTCTTTAATATTTTTAAGGAGGCGTCATCATGAAGGTCATCTATCACCAGGATTTCAATCAGTCGTACTGTTCTGATCCAGCCGCTGCACCCGGAAGGATAGAAGCCGTTGTCAAGGTGATCCGTAACAGGGTCGTCTTTGTAGAGGCGATTCCTGCCAGTGAAGAGGACATTGCCGCTGTGCATACCCAGTCCCATATTAAAAGGGTAAAAAGTGAAGAGATTTATGATATCGCCGCCCTGGCCGCAGGGGGTGCCATCCAGGCGGCAGAGATCGGCCTTGCGGAGCCCTGTTTTGCCCTGATACGACCGCCG
Source organism: Deltaproteobacteria bacterium (assembly GCA_026388495.1). GTDB lineage: Bacteria > Desulfobacterota > Syntrophia > Syntrophales > UBA2185 > JAPLJQ01. The sequence continues at coordinate 3,618 of JAPLJQ010000257.1, forward strand.
GGGCATCATGCTTCCGAGGGAAGCGCATGGGGATTCTGTTATTTCAACAACATGGCTGTCGCCATCGAAAAACTGAAGCGTGAAAACCGGATTCAAAAGGCCCTTATTCTGGATATCGATCTTCATTTCGGGGATGGGACCGTCAACATCCTCGACGGGAACGGATATGTGACCATCTATAACCCATCGGCGTCTCATCCCGAGGCGTATCTGAAGAGCGTCAAAGATTTCCTCTTTTCATTGAAGGCCGATATTATAGGCGTTTCCGCCGGTTTTGACAATCATGCCGATGATTGGGGCGGGCTTCTCTCCACGGATGATTACAAAGAGATCGGAAGGTTGGTGAAAAAAGCAAGCATGATGCATGGAGGCGGATGTTTTGCCATCCTGGAGGGGGGCTATAATCACAGCGTCTTGGGACAGAACGTGATGGCCTTTATCGAAGGGATGGGGGGAGCGTAAAAAAAAGGGAGGCAGGTTCTTTCAATCTGCCTCCCTTTTTCAGGTGTTAACTGAATCAATATCCCATTTTTTTCATGAAGCCTTGTCCTTCAAGAGGCTTTCTCTCCACAAGCTGTCCGACCTTCACTCTTTTGACAGCCTCCGGTTTACCGTCGATCATGGTCCATGAACTGTCCGCCTGAATCTGATCCGTCACGGTGAGTTCAACGGGCAGTTTGAACATATTGCAGGTTATTTTCTTGTTCCCCGTTACGGGGTCTTCGTCCTCCATCTCTTCAAAGGTGTAAACAATAAGTTGTGATCCCGGTTTCAATCCAACCTTCTCGCCGATATTCACGCTGGCCACTCTCTCCTTGCCGTCAGGGCTGGTCCTCAATTGTCTTACGTAACCTTTGACGGTGAACCATTTGGAAAGTTTCGGCCTGGAATCTTCCAGTCCCTTGGATGCCGCCTTCTTGATACCACCGATAAGGGCATCAAAATTGGGGTAGGGGATCTTGCCGATAATATGCTTTCCGGTGACCTTATCTGAAAAGAGGATTTCGCCCGTTTCCACATCAAGAATTCTCAGGGTCAACTCGGTGCCGATGTTCCAGCCTTCCTGCGATTCCAGACCCGCCGCCACGGCCGAACCAAGGAGATCCATGGCAAAGCTGCCGCTGCCTCCCCTGTTCAGCCCTTGCCTGGCGGACTGATAGCTTTTATAGGTGAGGTCCACGTTATTGACGGAGCCGGTGATGATGAACTTTACTCCTGCCAGTTTCCCGAGCCTGACCAGGGTGTTCTCATCCGTGAGTCCGGAGCGCTGAAACTTCTGCTCGGAGAAGATCTTTTCCATTTCCTTTCTCGTATAGACCTTTGCGCCGCCCATATTCACCAGATTGTCCATGACGCCGTCTTCAACACTTTCAGAGAGCTTTGCAGTCACCTGTCTCTGAGTTACTTCAGCGTTTCTCTTAAAACTGCTCTGTTCCTTTGATCCCCAGACGACCCCCGCGCCCCCCGGAACGACGCCCACTGCTGCACCGCCGACGGCCGTTCTCTGGCCGGAGCCCTGAACGTTGGACTGAACCACGTTGGCGTAATCAAAGGTGGAGTTGTTGGTAAAATTCACCACGGCAACCCTCGGGAAAACGGACTCATAGGAAGCCCTGCATACTTTGGGCACCACCTCTTTCGGCCCTTTATCAATGGGGTATGCGGTGGGATCGACTTTTGGAACGGTCGCACAGGCGGTGAAAAAGAATAAAACAATGAACAGGAACACATACTTTCTTAACATGCCTTTAAACCTCCTTATTTCTGGTAATCCAACGTGATGGAATAGGGCGAAAAATTCACAACGTTGAAGTTTCCTTTCTGTTTAATACTGTTAGCCAGGTAGATGCTGTTTTCCGGATAGCTGACCACAAACTCTCCCATCTTTTTCTCTTCCACGCCTGTTACCCAGACGATATTCTGGAAGATCCCCTTGACATCCATGTTTGTATCCAGGTCGGCAACACCGTTGACCTTGACAAAAATCTTCTTCACATTGCCCTGAATGTAAGATGCAACCTTGTCGAGAATTTTAGGGGCCAGTTTTTCCGCCAGATCCTTGAGGCCTTCGGCAGTTGCGTCTTCAACGTTATTGGCAAGCCCTTTGCCGCTTTCCGTCCCTGCCGTGAGGACTTCCATTTTGCCTGTTTCGTTGTTTTTTGCGACGATACGATAGGTGAGTCTGACCGTTACATTATTGAACGGCATGGAGAGGCCGTAACCGATATCCTCCCCCTTTTTGGTCGAAATGGTGTAGTCGATTTTTCCGATGATGATGACATTGGAAAGGAATTTATACATCATGCTCCGGACGGCGAGGGTGCTTTCGCTCTTAACGGCCTTTTCGATCTCCGTGGCATCCACGGCCTGTGTCGGAGCGACGTCAGTCACCTTGTAATTCTGGTCCGTGAGTTTTCCGATCAGGGTTTCCGACAGTATATTGGTTTCCTCGAATTCGTCCCCCTTCTTTCCCGGTTTCCTTGCGGGGATAAATACGGCGATTGAATTGTTAAGGGCGAGGGATGAGACCGCTTCCTTGGCCTTTGACGCTTCGATGCAGGCCCTGATTTTCACCACAACAGAGTCTTTTTTATTGACCTGATCAAGGACATTGTAACTCTTGACGCCCCCCCGGACATTTGTCTTTATGGCATCGTCAACGAGGGTAAAATTCTGAACCATGCTCTGCGCCTTGACTTCCGTGCCTACCGTCTGTTCGATGGCGGCCCATTTTGCCCGGGCAACGGCTTCCGTCTTGGCGGAGGGGATGTCGTTGTTGACGATGGCTGCTTCCCCTTCCGTGTTTACGCATGTTTCCTGAGAAAGGCCGGCGGGTATATTGAAGAAACTGACCAGCAGGAAAATAATGACCATGATTATTTTACGCATTGTATCTTTACCTCCCGGTTTGACTGAGAGCTTTGAAAAACACTCGTCTCGCCATTGCGTGCAAAATGAAGCAATCTCATAAGCGTTAGATAATTCACAAGATTGTTACGGCGCAAAGCGCCGTGCAATGACTAATCGGACAAATCTTCAGAAGTCTCAAATTCTGAGAATTCGGGAAACATAATACTGGAAAGGATGCCCTTTGTAAAGGTTAAATGTACATCATTTTCCGATACAGAAGGTGGAGAAAATCCTGTCCAGCACCTCTTCGTTCGTTGTCTTTCCTGTGATTTCATCCAGACAGTCGAGGGCTTCCCGGACATCGAATGCGGCAAACTCCGGTGAAATTCCAGCAAGAATAGTATCTCTGGCCTTTATCAGGAGTGTCGATGTTTTTTCAATAGCCGTTTTATGACGGATATTGGTGACGATATAATCCGGCGCATGATCAACGGAACCGCTCAGGACAAGGGATCGGATGGAATCTTTCAGTTCGGGTATCCCGTCGCCGAATTTGGCGGATATCTCAAGCGGCGGTGGAACCTCGCCGGGAAGGAGACGCTTCAAAGCTTTATCATCCAGGACGCGGGGAAGATCCGTCTTGTTGACGACGGGAAGCAGTTTTTTTGTCAGGTTTTCTTTAATGAGTTTAATGTCGTCGCTTGAGAGGGCTTCACTGCCGTCAAGAACGACGATGACCATATCCGCCGCCGCCAGTTTTTCTCTGACCAGATGGATTCCCTCTTCCTCAATGAGGTTTTCCGGTTTCCTGATCCCTGCCGTATCGGTTAGTCGGACGGGTATGCCCCCGATGTTGATCATCTCCTCGATGAAATCCCGCGTGGTTCCGGGTACAGGCGTTACGATGGCCCGTTTTTCACCCAACAGCCTGTTCAAAAGGCTGGACTTCCCCACATTTGGTCTTCCCGTGATCACGGCGCTGACGCCGTCTTTGAATATTTTCCCTTCCCGGTACGTTGATGCGAGGGCATGGAGGTCGTGAACGATCGATTGAAGGGTGTCTGCGATCCCGGAAGCATCCATGACGTCAACGTCATCATCGGAAAAATCGATGGAGGCTTCAAGCGTGGCGAGGATGTCGACGACGGCACAGTGAATGGCTCCGATTTTCCCCGCCAGATTGCCTTTAAACTGGGATACGGCCAGTTCAAGCCCCGTTTCGGTTTTTGCCGTGATCATGTCGAAGACGGCTTCCGCCCGGGAGAGATCAATGCGGTTGTTTAAAAAGGCCCGTTTGGTAAACTCGCCGGGCTCGGCAAGACGGGCGCCTGCCCGTATGACCTCGGTCAGAACCGTCTGTAAAATGACGGCGCCGCCGTGACAGTTGATCTCCAGGGTGTCTTCCCCGGTATGGGAGTGGGGTTTCGTAAAAAGGGAGACAAGAACCTCGTCAATCACGCGGCCCGTTTCGGGGATGACGATGTCTCCGTGATAAAGGTGATGGGTTTTGAAAACGTCGGTCTTTGTTGATGGCCGGAAAAGAAGGCGGGCGATGTCCTTTGACTTTGGACCGCTGACCCGGATAATACCAATTCCTCCCATGCCGGGAGGCGTCGCTATGGCCGCAATGGTATCTTCCAACCCTATCCCTTCCTGGCAGGCATAATCACAATTTTTCTGTAATCTCCTTCACCCCGGCTTTTGGTTAACAGCATGGAATCGTTTTGCAGGGCCAGATGGACGATGCGGCGGTCATGGGCATTCAGGTGGCTTAAGGTGACGGATTTTTTTGTTTTTTTTACTTTGTCCGCAAGTTTTTCCGCCATGGCGACGAGGGATTCTTCCCGTCGCTTTCTGTAGGCTTCCGTATCGATGATGACCATTTTCCGATTGTTTGAGAACCTGCCTGACGCCTTGTTCACGATGTACTGAATGGCGTCAAGATTCTGGCCGCGCTTCCCGATGAGGAGACCGCTGCCGTCGCCCTGGATGTTCAGGATGACAGTGTCCGGCGTCTCTTCAACGATGATGGGGCACTGAAGATTCATCCGCTCAAGTATCCCCTCGAGGAGATTTTTAACCCTGACGGCAAAATCTCCGTTGTCGGATTCGTCAGCCTGAAGGGGCCAGGGCGGCGTCGAAATCTCAGGGGCGACGTTTTGAATCGGCGCCTTCGGATATTCCGCGGGCATGTCGATGGTCATATCGATGGACATGATGTTTGCTTTAATTTTTGCTTTTTTTGACCCCAGAATTCCGAGGAATCCCGTTGAGCCGTCGGAAATGATTTCTATATTGAGTTTCTCTCTCGGTACGTTGAACTGACTGCAGGCCTTCTCAATGGCGTCATCAATGGTTTTTCCTTCAATTTCCAGAGATTGCATGTTTGTTACCTCTTAAGATGGTCGTTTGTTGATATAGTATTGCTGGCCGATGCTCAGGATGTTTTGAAATAACCAGTAAAGAACCAGCCCTGATGGAAAGTTCAAAAACATAAATGTAAAAACAACGGGCATCATTAACATCATTTTCTGTTGCATCGGTTCACCGGCAGGGGGGCTCATTTTTTGCTGGATGAACATGGTGGCGCCCATGAGTATGGGTAATGGGCCAATGGCAAAGCCGCTTATTATAGGAAACCATAATGGAATGTGTCCAAAGAGCGTATCAGGCGCCGACAGATCCTGAATCCACCACATAAACGGGGCATGGCGAAGTTCGATGGCATACAGAAGCGTCTTGTAGAGTCCGAAAAACACAGGGATCTGAATCACCATGGGGAGGCACCCCCCCATAGGGCTTACTTTATGGGTTTTATACAGCGCCATGGTCTCCTGGCCGATCTTCGTCTTGTCGTTTTTATACTTCTCCCGAAGTTCGGCAAGCTTCGGCTGGAGTTTCTGCATGTCCTTCATGGATTTGTAACTCTTGTTCCCCAGAGGCCAGAAGATAATCTTGATCAGGAGGGTCAGGATGATGATGGCAATGCCGTAATTGTGAACGAACTTGTACAGAAACTTCATGGAAACAAGGAGCGGCATGGCGAGCCACTTCAACCAGTCGCCGAAGTCAATGGCATTTTCAAGCCCCACTCCCTGGGCTTTGAGGAGATCATGATCCTTCGGCCCGAGATATAATGAATAGCTGAACAAACCGGCCTGACCGGGGGGGATAATATTCTGAGGCCCCTTCAGGCTTACGGTCACCAGATTCTGGGCGTCTTTTGACAGGGCGATGCTCGTCAGTGCGGGGTTTTGAGAAATCAGGGACGCGATGAAGTATTTGTTCTCAAAACCTCCCCAGGCGACATCGGGGCCGAGCAGCTTCGCCGACTCCATCTTCTTGACCTCGTAGCGGTCAATGCTCTTTGAAATGAACGAAAGAGGGCCTTCATGAGTGTAGCTGTCCGTCTCTACCTTGGGATCAACAAACTGATGCCAGGCAAGAAGGGCGCTCTGATGCCAGGCAAGAAGGGCGCTCTGGTTTATGGGAAAACCGGCAAGATTATGGACCTTGATCTCAAGATCGAAGACAAATTTCCCCGGATGGAACGTATAGGTTTTTTCCACCTTTATTGAATTGGGATAGGAAAGGGTAAAGGTCAGTTGGCGGCTATCCTCGGTTTTTGTGAGGTCGAGAGACTTCATGTCCGCCGAAAACAGGCTGTCGGGCCGGATATCGATATTCGATTCCGGAAACGTAACGGTCAGGGGGCGCGGCATCCCATCCGTGACGTGGACCAATTCAATAGGATCAGAATCTTTGGGGAGAGTTTTCCGATAATTCTTCAGTTTGAAGGATTTAAGGGCGCCGCCTCTGGTCGTGAAGGTGGCTGAATAGAAAGGGGTTTCAACAGGGATATCAATTTCAGTCCCTGTGGCTGACGGGGATAAAACGGTCCTTGACGCGGCGGGTTTTATTGGCTCGGCGGCGGTTTCTTTTACGACCGTCTGTTTCGGATCGACGGCAGTGGCCCCCTGTTGAGCCTGCTCCGGTTGTTTTTTAACGGATTTTGGTGCAAAAAATAGCTGCCACGCAAAAATGACAATCAACGAAAGGACTACGGCAAGAAATGCCTTCTTGTCCATTAAATACCTCCTGAGTTTTTCCGTCTTGAATTATTTGACGGGATCATATCCGCCGGGGTGAAAGGGATGACACCGTAAAAGCCTCATCACGCCAAGAAAAAGACCTCTGAATGGACCGTGTTCCCTGATTGCGGTTATCGCATATTCGGAGCATGAAGGATGGAAACGGCAACAGGGGATAAAAAGGGGGGATATACAGATCTGGTAAAATCGGACCGATATGATAAATAATTTTCCCAGAATTTGTATCATCATGTAATCAAGCCTCTGTTTTTATTAAGAGCCTTTCCAGTTCCCGGCATACGTCCTGATAGGTCAGGGCATGGGCATTTTTTTTTGCAATGATCACGATATCCTGTGAGGACGAAAG
>JAPLJQ010000380.1 GCA_026388495.1 Deltaproteobacteria bacterium
ATGCGAATGATATCAGAGGGCATTCGTTGCTGCCGGCGAACCGGCTCATCCGCCTGACTTGCCGGAGGCTCAGGCAAACCGCTTAAAACTTCGGCTTGACCCATTTCTATTTTGGCTATTTTTTCAATAATTTTCGATACTTTTTCTTTATCCGTGTGTGCCTCCTCCGGAAAAGAAAGATTTAATTCATTGAGAATATCCACGGCTTGGTGCAGGGTGTCGAATACAGAAGGAGTTAGATGAATTTTTTGGCGTTTCATTAAAGAAAAAACGCTTTCAAGGGATTGACAGATTGTCTCGATGTCGGTCAGGTTGACGGCACGGGCAGCGCCTTTCAGGCTATGGGCCTCGCGGAACACCGTTTCTATGATTCCCGCTTTAACCTGCGGATCCGGGTCTTTTTCCAACTCCATGAGACCCGATGTGATATTCTTCAGGTGTTCCTCCGCTTCAATCCTGAAGGTCGAAAGCAATCTTTTTGCGAACTCATCACTTTTGCTGACCATCTTCTATTTCCCCATTTTCACAATATAACCCTTTCGCTAACTGGTCATTCCCGTGCAAACGGGAATCCAGTGTTTTCAACTCATAATGGATTCCCACTTTCGTGGGAATGACAAAAAGGGAGCTTTCACACCTTGTAGAGCTTCACAATCTCCTGTAGCCTCTGTCCCAGGTTATGGAGGTCGTGAGCGGCCCGCTCCGTCTGCTTTGTGCTGGATGCCGTTTGTGCGCTCGCTTCTCTGATGCTTTCCATTGCCGAAACGACCTGGTCCATCCCGATGAGCTGCTGCTGGCTCGATGCGGCAATCTGGATCGCGGCATTGGTCGCTTCCGTAACACTCTCCGCCAGGATGTCTATCGATTCACCGGCCTGGGTTGAGAGTCGCACACCCTCTTCAACCGCCTTGTTCCCCTGTTCCGTTGCCATGACGGCCGAACCGATGGCCTTCTGAACATCAAAGAGAATATTGCGGACCTGCGTCGTTGCTTGCTTCGACTGCGCCGCAAGACTCCGGATCTCCTGGGCCACCACGGCAAAACCTTTCCCCTGTTCGCCTGCCTTTGCCGCTTCAATGGAAGCGTTCACGGCAAGGAGGTTCGACTGCTCCGCAATGTCGTTTACCGTCGCGATGATTTCACCGATTGCTTGGCTCTGCTCGCTTAACCTGACAACCATATCCGCAATGGAATCCATTTGCTCCTTGATACGATTCATGCCGTTGACAGTATCCTCAATCGATTTTAATCCGGTCCGTGATATCTCTGCCGTCTTCTGGCCCAGTTCGGAAACGTGTTTTGCTTTTTGATTGGTCACCTCCGATGTCTGCTTGACTTCCTCCACCGTCGTGGTCGTCTCACTCACTGACGTGGCTGTCTCGGAAGAGCCGGAGGTCAGTTGTGATACGGAAGCCATGATTTCGCTCCCGGCTGAAGCAAGGACGTTGACGGCTTCTATGATCTGCTGTATCTGACTGCGAAGTTTCTCCACCATCGTTAAAAAGGCATTCCCCAGGGTATCCGCATCGGAGAGAGGGGTCACCTTTACCGTAATATCGCTTGCCGCAATCTTCTCCGCTATCTGCGCCTTTTCCTTGAGAGACTGAATCATCAGGGTAAACGCACGGGCAAGACTGCCGATCTCATCCTGACGGTTCACTGATGTAACCTCAACTGACATATCGCCGCCGGCTATCTTCTGAGCCGATCCCACGAGATCGATCAAAGGACGGGTGAGGCTCCGGGCAAAAAAATAGAAAATGATGGAAGCCAGCAAGAGGAAGAGGATGCCGATTGTCACGATTACGTTGCGGGTGTAGCGGGCCGGGGCAAGCAGTTCATCATAAGGAATTGATGTGACCACACTCCAACCGGTTATACCCACCGGGGCAATCGCGGCAACCTTGGGTATGCCATCCAAAACATACTCTACAATGCCCCCCTGGCCGCTGCCGACGATCTTCATCAACGGTTCCATACCCTTGACCTGAGAGATATTCACCTTTAAGATACTTGTTTTCACGGGATGGTTGACATATAGCCCGTTCTTGTCAACAATAAATGCATAGCCGCCTTTGCCGATCTTCGCAGCGCCGATGATGTCTGAAAAAAATTCGAACTGCAGGCCCGTCATGATGACACCAATGGGTTGTTTATCCTTGCCCGTCCGGATGGGAGCGCCATCTAAACAGATCGCCGTTCCCTTTGTCTTTGAGAAGCCCATTTCACCGATATTTGTCTGCCCATTGATGGCTTTCTTGAAGGTTTCTCTGTCG
>JAPLJQ010000064.1 GCA_026388495.1 Deltaproteobacteria bacterium
AACCGGCCCGCGTAAAATTAGTGATGGATTTAGGCCGTTGTAACAACTGGCCCAATATGCTACTAACACCCATGCTCGGCGCGGGCACAACGACGGATGAAAATCACCCCCACCCCTCCCTCCCCCGTCGAAGGGAGGGATACAGGGAGGGGGCATTTTCATACAAAGAAAATGAGCGAGGAATAACGGGGAGCGGGAGTGTGGACGGCGTATGGACGCATATAATGTATTGATTATCGGATCAGGCCCCGCCGGTCTTTTTGCCGCGATGTGGCTTGAGCGCCTGGGCGTGGACAGGATTGCCATCCTCGATCGGCGTCCCTATCCTGCGGGAGGATTGCTGAACGACGGCAAATTGAATTTTGACTATCGAATCGGCATCGATCTGGACGAACTTCAGATAGATCGTGATACGGCGGAACGCCTGATGGAAGAAATCAGGCAGGTCTTCATCCGGTTTCCTCCGTGCCGGCAGGTAACCTTTGTCGATAAAAATGAAAAGATCGAGGCGCTGGGGAACATTGCCAAAGAGCACGGCGCTCAATTCATTGCGCCGGAGCAGTGGCACTGGGGAACGGACAACGGCAAAGCAGTCGTTGATTATCTGAGAAATCACCTGAAGAAAACGGAATTCCTGCTGGGAACGGCAGTAACCTCCCTTGTGAAACATGATGACGACACCTATCATGTCTTATGCAGTCATCATCGAAAAAGAGTCACCTATGCCACGAAAATCGTTCTTGCCGCCCCGGGCCGGAGCGGCGCTTACTGGTTCCGTGATGTCGCTAAAAAATTAGACGTCCGCCATAATTTCGGCCCCATCGATGTGGGAATCCGCCTTGAATTAAACAGAAAGTATTATGACGCCGTTACCGATGTCGTGTACGACCCGAAATTCATTTTCCGCACCGCGTGCCACGGAGATAAGGTCAGGACGTTCTGCACCAACCCCGGCGGACGGGTACGTGTGGAAAACTATTGTCACTTCAAACTCGTAAACGGCGACGCCCTCTCCGGCCGGAAAACGGAAAATACGAATTTCGCCTTAATCAATACAGTTTCTCTGACCGAGCCCTTTTCCGATACAACCGAATTCGGGCAGATGATCGCCAAACAATTTTTTCTGCTGGGGGGAGGCAGGCCGATTGTTCAGAGGGTGGGGGACTTCCGGGAGGGGAGAAGAAGTTCCCGATCGACATTTAACAGCGCAACCCGTCATTTCGGGCCGTGCAGCGCGACCTATAATGCCACACCGGGGGATATAACCCTTGGTTTGCCCGCCCGCATCATCGATAATCTCTGGGAATCCCTGAAAAAGCTTGATAAAATCGTACCCGGGATTCTTCACCCGTCCACCCTGTTGTATGCACCGGAGATTAAATTCTTCGATACGCACTTTATAACGGATGAAAACCTTGAAACGAATGTCGACGGTATCTTTGTGGCCGGCGACGGCACCGGGAAGAGCCGCGGCATTGTGGGAGCGGGAATTTCAGGGATCATTGCAGCCGGAGGAATTGCCAGGAAATACTTCCACAGAGATGAGACGCCGCGGTGAATGACCGTCACACCCCTCAAGCGGTTCCCGTTCCTTTCGCGACTTCGGCCTTGACGCCGTTTCTCTTTGTTATGACATATAAGAGGATGCCGAAGAAGATCAGCGCCGCCCCGGTGATGTGATAAAGGGCCATGCGTTCCCCGAATACGATGTTTTCCGTTACGGCGGCAGAAAGGGGGATAAGCCCGAAAAAGACCGCCGCCGTGTTGGGGTTGGCGTCCTTTATCCCCTCGCTCCATAAAT
>JAPLJQ010000443.1 GCA_026388495.1 Deltaproteobacteria bacterium
CGGTACGAATAAGACCGGTCAAGGGAACCGGTGAAAGAAGGGGTGAGATGATTAACCCTCGTCATCTCGAACTTTAAATATTGCTCAGGGTGGTCAACATTCGGTTATCACAGATGGTCAATTTTCGGTTGACATTCCGACAGGTAAGGCATTCAATTTAGAATTTAAAGTTAAGTATATTGAAATAGACATAGAAAAAGAGTTATTGCCTATATTGGAAAATTATATTCGCGAAAGTAAAAATTGCATTATCGGTAAAAACTCGTAAGTATATAAAAGCCTAACCTGTTAGTTGTGAAGGAGACATTATGTTCACGGAAATCGGCATCGAAAATTTCAAGGCCTTTGGCAAGATGCAGCGCATTCCCCTCAAGCCCATCACCCTACTTTATGGGCCAAATAGTTCCGGGAAAAGTTCACTAATACAGTCACTGCTGTTGTTCAAGCAGACGCTTGAAGAATCGGGTGATGAAAAAATCGTTCTACTTCCTAAGGGAAACCTCGTCGATCTCGGAGGCTATCAAGAATTTATTAATGGTCATGATACTCGAAAGGATTTTAACCTTTCACTTTCTTACAAATATTTTTGGGCTCTCCAAAATTGGGGGGCTCCCCTCTGGGCAGAAGGCGAAAAAGATGATCTTTCTCTGGAGTTCTCCTTCTCCCAAGATAATAAAAGTGAAATTTTGCTGACATCGATTAAGGTGAGGGAAAGTCTCTATGCTGATCCGCTTATGGAATGGAAAAATGTCTGGAAAATCCCCTATCTAAAACGTGCTGTTCTTAATAAGAGGTCTGAATATGAAAAGGACGGCGACGATCAGGCTTTACTCGACAAATGGCTGTCCGATTTGAAAAAATCTGTATTGGTTTTGGATCACATAAGCATGAAACATGCTTTAGTAAACAGGCAATGGGACGAATTTACTGCAGAAGGAATTTTCCTTAAACCTATCAACTTGTTGAAGGAAAATGAAATAGAAAAACGGAATGAACTTATTAGAAAGAGAAAAGATGAAGAAAATAGAAAAAGAAATGAGGAATTAATTAAATTACAGAGGTATTTAGAAAAAGAATCTCAAGAAATAAAAACTAAATACGATAAGTTGAATGCAAAGGATTCAGGACTGAATGATGAAGAACTGCAAGAAAAGAAAACCGATCTCTTAGTACGACAGGAAAAATCCCGACAATTAAAAAAGATATTGGAACTATCAAAAATTCTCCATCGTTCCATCATGCGAGCATCGTATGAAGATGTTCTGAAAATGCGCCATTTCCCCGTCAGTGATAGATTGATATCTCTATCGAATTGCTTTCCGGACGAGAAAGGAAATATGACCGGGACAGACGCATGGCTCTTTCAACACATACCGGAGTTTGCGGCTTTAGGAAAACCTGTAACTGATACAACTGAAATTTACAAACTCCTAAATATTGCTGAATTCCTTCCTTGGACATCATCGTTGCTGAAGGAATATCTGCGACGAATTGTTTACATTGGCCCGTTAAGAGAATATCCGGAAAGAGTTTATTCCTATTCCGGTAATATCCCCTCTAATGTTGGAAAATCCGGCAAATATACGCCGGACATCCTTATGAAAAGGCCCGATCTCGTGGCTAAGGTCAATGAATGGTTCACTAAGTTCGACATTGGTTATAAACTGAACGTCGATTTCCTCAAGCGGAATCTTTTTTCGCTATCACTCGTTGAGGGAAAAACTGGCTTCGACGTCAGTCCCAAAGACGTAGGTTTCGGTATCGGTCAACTGTTGCCAATTCTTGTTCAGGGTGTGCTTTCCGAAAATAAGATTCTAATCATCGAGCAACCCGAAATCCATGTCCACCCGCGCTTGCAGGCAGAACTGGGCAGTTTTTTTAGCGAAACGGCAGGAAGAGCAGCCATCAAGGATCCATTTGACGTTGATGAAGAAGGATTTGGCAACCAATTCATCATTGAAACACACAGCGAACATCTTATCCTACGCCTCCTCCGTCTGATACGAGACACAACAAACGAAGAACTGAAGGAAGGTGAAAAACCCCTTCGGCCGGAGGATGTGGCCGTCATTTATGCCAAGCCGACAGAACACGGAACGGAACTAATGGAACTACGAATCTCCGAGGATGGCGATTTTATCGATAAATGGCCCGATGGCTTTTTTACCGAAAGGGAAAAGGAGCTATTCTAATGATTCACGAATTTGCCCTGGACCCTGACACTGTAAATGACTGGCCTGTTTTTAAATATGTGGTTGACCAGTGCGGAGTGCAGTATGGCCGGATGATTTCCTGTTTTCCCAGAGATTGGCAGAAGGAGACCATCAATGCTTGCCAAACTCATGGTACACGAAGAACGGCTGTCGTGGAAAAGCTTCGAAGTATAAAACATAAACTGGTCAATTCCCATCGAGAATACGATAGAATGAGAGGATGGCTCGACAATGCGGAATTGCAGCATAGTACTAAACCTTTTCATGCAATCATTTCGATTAATAACCCGAGGAATAACGAAAAAATTATAATTGTCGGCGATGTTGATGAAAAAACGTCCTTATGGGTTATCCCAAAGGAAAAAATTGTTCCGCGAAAAGCTTATGACTTGGCGATTTGTGCAAAAACACTTTTGAATATTAGCAGGGAAATACTTCTGATAGATCCGCATTTCAATCCTCAACTTCCGAGATATGTGGAAACATTTACCTATCTCATTCGTTTTGCTTTTGAAAATAATCACCAGAAACGACTTGAGCTGCATGTGGAATATAACAGATGGTCCCCCACCTTGGAATGGTGGCAAGAGAGTTGCGGAGCTCAATTATCATCATTTCTTCCGGATAATGCTGATATAAGAATCATTCGGTGGCAGGGGAAAAACAGCGGTGACAAACCTCATCCTCGATATATTCTTTCAGAACGTGGTGGGATTCGGTTTGATTATGGCCTCGACGAATGGGAGGGTGAAGGCCAGACGACAGATGTTTCCCTGTTGGATCATACCCTTTATGAAAGAAGATGGAATGATTACCAGAAAGGAACCGCTGCCTTTGAGTTGGTCGATGAAATTCTGATTAGAGGTTCAAAAATATCATGATGAACGTCATCAAAGAAGAGACAATTCAATTTTCAAATCAGAAGGAGCACCTATCAGTCAAAACAAAACTGGAATCTGATCCGGTTTACGCCTCCATAAGGTGGACGTCTGATGACAATAAATATGAAATTACATACGAAACTGAAGAAATTACCCCAACTATCGGATACGACAAAAGAATAAAAGTCCTTCTGTTGTTCAAGAATCCCCATCCCGATTCCGTGGCAGCGGGGCTTTTCCTTTCGGAACCGCATTCTCAAGCCTTCTGGAATCGGCTATTTGAGGTCGATTTCAACCGCAACCTACTTCCGTTGCTGAACAAACGGGATTGGATCAGCAGTCTGGCAGACACCTTGCTGACCGGAAAATACGACTCCCCTTTCCTCTATTATTTCCGGTGTCTCTATCCTTTTCCGACGCGACAGTTTGCCGACTTGCAGCAACTCTTTGCAGGAGCGCCATCGACCTACCGAAGGGAAATCCTGGGCAGATCATTGACAGAGTTTACTGCCTACGTCGAGCAAAACGGCATCAGGAGCGTTATTGTTTTCTTCAAAGATGCCGTGGAGTTGCTTGGCGGCAGGGCTTTGTCGGCGTCAATCAACACCGTCGCCGCCGCAAAACAGGGTATCGATCAGGCCATCGAGCATGGCGATGACAGCCTGTTCTGGCAGCAGAACAGCAGCTTCCGGCAAGAAACAAAAGACGAGCTCTTGGTTTACCTCAACATGAATACCCGCGCCAAGAATCACGGTACCCATCTTCCGAAACGGTATTTTACCTATAACCTGGAATTCATTTTGAGAGATATTTTAAAAAACTCACCTGCCCCCAACAAAAAGTAATATTTGCTACCTTATTAGTAACTTATTTTACGATTGTTTTTACACCAACCGCCAACCAAAAATACAATCATTCACAATATCAAGCAGATAAAGTTTATTCATCTTTTGGCACACATTCTGCTCTTACTATAATAAAAATCATAAGGGAGAAAGTATGCTGACAGCATTTATCATGATTGTTATGGGTATGTTGATTATCTGGTTTTTCGAAAAGTATTCGGAAATCATGCTGCATCTCTGGATAAAGATGGGGATGAAGCTTTTTCAATTTACAGTATTCCATTCCGATGACGACACCGGGAACTGCTATGGGCTTACTTTCACCGATGATGAACACTGGGAGAAAAAATGCCTGAAAGATTTGAACGAACGGCTGCAGGATAGCGAGGAGTCTCAGTGAAAACATGCAGGAGATGCCTGCGGGAATTCGATGCGCATGATCCCGATGATTACAGCCCGGCCCGGGAAATCGGGGAACTTTTTCTGGATGCCGCCGATCCGGAAGGGAAAAACGAACTTTGTCCCGATTGTCGCGAGGAAATGGGCATGCTGAATCTGCCTGGTTTCGGCCAGTGACTGATTTGAAAAGGATACGCCATGATTGATCAATTTTTGCGGGAGAGAAACTGGAAAACTATTGACCGGATGATACTCTCTGACCGTGAAGGGAAATATTTTTCTTTCGACGATCTTCGACTCTCCGTCCAGTCGACCACTTTACTGAGCGGTTCGTTTTCGACCGGCATCTATCTTCATCAGAAAGAAGCGATCAAATCCTTCCTCGAAGGTGAGAATATATGCATAGCCACGGGGACGGCATCGGGCAAAAGTCTTCCGTTTTACGTTGCGGCGATCGAAAAGCTTGTTGCCAATCCGGAAGCCAAGGTGATCGCCATCTACCCCCTCAAAGCTCTGGGCAGAGAGCAGGAAGAACGCTGGATTCAAGCGCTCAACACCGCAAAAGTACCTGCCCGCGTGGGAAGAATCGACGGCCAGACGCCGATGCACGCCCGTATGGAGATTTTGCGAAATTGTCAGGTGTTGATCATGACTCCCGACATCATTCACGCCTGGCTTCTTTTTTATGTCGGCGACAAATCGGTGATGAACTTTCTGGCCAGTACCAGCCTCGTCATCGTTGATGAAGTTCATAATTACACCGGCGTTTTCGGAAGCAACGCTGCTTATCTCTTTCGGAGAATGCGGCACATTATGCATCTGCTGGGCGCGTCCCCGCAATTCATAACGGCTTCCGCCACCATAGCAGCCCCGGAGAATCATTTGCAAAATCTCTTCGGCCTGGATTTTCAGATCATCGATTCCCGCTCCGATACGTCGCCCCGACAAGAGACAACCATCACGCTTGTCGATCTTCCGGCTCATGGCGATTTGTTGACTTCCCTGTCGGAGCTGATGGATTACATCAGCAGAAAGACGAGCCACAAGTTTATTACCTTTGTAGACAGCCGCAAACAGACGGAATATCTGGCGTCCATCGTATCCCGTTTTCAGGCCAAAGACGGGGGAAACGAGGATTTTATTTATGATGACCATCTGGAGAAACTCAACATTCTTCCTTACCGCGCCGGATACGAAGAGCATGACAGACGGCGCATTCAGGAGAGACTGAGTGAGGGAACCCTGGCGGGCATTATCAGCACCAGTGCTCTCGAACTTGGCCTGGATATCCCCTACCTGACATTGGGAATTCTCGTGGGGGCGCCCTACTCCGCCACGAGTTTTTATCAACGAATCGGACGCATCGGACGGCACGCCCGCGGTGAAATCATCATTATTAACGGCGGTGACATTCACAGCGCCAGCATTTTTCAGAACCCGCAACAACTATTAAACATGCCATTGTCGGAAGGCGCCTTATACCTTGAAAATGCGCGCGTGCAATACATCCATGCGTTGTGTCTGGCCAGACACGGCGGAGAAAACGACCGCATATGTTCATATTCAGGCAACCAGGAAACAGCTGGCTTCAAGAGTGATATTCCGTGGCCGAAGGGGTTTATGGAACTGTGCAAAGCGGAAAGGATCGGCGAAATCCCTCCTGAATATCAGGCCATGAAGTCGCAGGCGGGAGATGATCCACATCACGCTTTCCCTTTGAGGGATGTGGAAATTCAATTCCAGGTCAAACACAAAAAGGGGTCTTTCGAAGAAGGGCGAGGTTCTCTCTCTTACAGCCAACTGATGCGTGAAGCTTACCCCGGCAGTGTTTACTATTACACCACCAGAGCCTATCGCGTTTGCAGAGTCAATTTTCACCGACGGACGGTCGATGTCCGCCATGAAAAGAAATACACCACGAAGCCGCAAATGATACCAACGCTGGTATTCCCGAATTTAACGGCTGGAAACGTTTATATTGGAAAGAAATATGGGGATCTGATTGCCCTGGAATCCACCCTCCAGATCAGGGAGACGATTATTGGCTACAAGGAGCATCGTGGGCCGAACGAAACATCATACATGTATCCTCTCGATCCGACGGGCAATATTTATTTCGACTTGCCACGCTTTACACGGAACTTTTTCACGACAGGCGTTACCTTCACACACCCGTACATGAAAATGCCGAAGGTGAAGAACGAATTGATTGCCCAGTTGCTATTTGAGGCCTTTCTCATGGCGCTTCCCTTTGAGCGGCGTGACATCCATTTTGCCTCCGACAAGCACAGGGTTCACAGAAGATTTATTGATGAAGACGCGAAATTCGTCGCCATCTATGATCAGACATACGGCAGTCTACGCCTTTCATCACGCATTCTGGAAGATCGAACCCTGGATGTTTTGCTGGAAAAGATGGCCGGCATTATGAAGCTCCGACAGGAAGAACTGGATAGTAATGTGGCTACGGCAATAGCATTGGAACAGATATTGGCCTGTCTCCATCAATCGCCCGAAATCATTTCCATGGACACGGCAGCGGAACTGTCCGGCAGCGGTAATCATTTAGCAAGAGTCATCCTTCCGGGCTCGAAGGGTTTGAACCTCAGGAACAATAATGAGGAATATTTCGTCGAAAGCGTATTTTACAGTCCCCAATACAGAGGTCTGGCATACAGGGGATGCAATTATGAAGGAAAACAAAGGAATGGTCAGGATGTGAAGAACATTATACCCGTCGCATCTTTGGTTGAAATCCCGGGCGAAAGCAGTTGTGGTATGTACAATCTTGAAACGGGTGAGTTGATGGCTGTTATTCTTTAGATGAATGGGCGCTACTTAAAATAAAAAAAGCCCCCTGCGGTTGCGCAGAGGGCTTTTCATCATAATAAATTCTGGTTTTGATTCAGGGTGTTACATGCCCATGCCGGGGTATCCGCCGCCGGGAGGCATACCACCACCACCGCCGCTGCCCTTCTCTTCTGGTTTATCGGCGATCATGCACTGGGTGGTCAGCATCAACGCTGCGACACTCGCTGCATTCTGCAGGGCAAACCTGGTTACCTTGGTCGGATCGATGACGCCCGCTTCGATCAGGTCTTCATACTGATCGGTCCTGGCGTTGAATCCGAAGGCACCCTTCTTTGCCTTAACCCTTTCGACAGCGATGCTGCCTTCCAGTCCGGCATTCGTCACGATCATCTTCAAGGGCTCCTCAAGGGATTTCTTTACGATGTTCACGCCGATCTGCTCGTCACCTTCCAGCTTCAGCTTTTCGAGAGCAGGAAGCGCACGGATATATGCCACGCCGCCGCCGGGAACAATTCCCTCTTCCACGGCTGCTCTGGTTGCATTGAGGGCGTCCTCAACACGGGCCTTCTTTTCTTTCATTTCCGTCTCTGTGGCTGCACCGACCTTGATCACGGCAACGCCGCCGACCAGCTTTGCCAGTCTTTCCTGGAGTTTTTCTCTGTCATAATCGGATGTCGTTTCTTCAACCTGCGCTCTGATCTGCTTGACTCTTCCTTCCAGGGCTGCCCGGTCACCGGCACCGTCGATAATGGTGGTATTGTCCTTATTGATGGTAATTCTTTTCGCACGGCCCAGATCTTCCATTTTCGTGTTTTCAAGTTTGGCGCCCATATCTTCGGAAATCATCTTGCCGCCGGTCAGGATGGCGATGTCTTCCAGCATGGCCTTTCTTCTGTCGCCGAATCCCGGGGCCTTTACAGCGGCCACATTGAGGGTTCCACGAATCTTGTTGACGACGAGGGTTGCCAGCGCTTCGCCTTCGATATCTTCCGCGATGAGCAGGAGGGGCTTGCCCATCTTTGCGATCTGCTCAAGAATGGGAAGGAGGTCTTTCATGGAACCGATCTTCTTTTCATTGATAAGAATAAAACAATCTTCCAGATTGACTTCCATTTTTTCCGCATTGGTTACGAAATATGGAGATACATACCCTCTGTCAAACTGCATACCTTCGACGATTTCCAGTTCCGTCTCCAGTCCCTTTGCCTCTTCCACGGTGATAACGCCTTCTTTACCGACCTTCCCCATGGCTTCGGCAATGATTTCACCGATTGCTTCGTCATTATTGGCTGAAATGGTTCCAACCTGGGCAATTTCTTTCTGGTCTTTAGTCGGCTTGCTGAGTTTCTTTAATTCACTTACAACGGCGGCAACAGCCTTCTCGATGCCCCGTTTGAGATCCATCGGATTGCTTCCTGCGGCGACCGTCTTTGCCCCTTCTCTGTAAATAGCCTGGGCCAGAATGGTGGCTGTCGTGGTTCCGTCACCGGCCACATCGCTTGTCTTGCTGGCCACTTCCTTGACCATCTGGGCGCCCATATTCTCAAACTTGTCTTCGAGTTCAATTTCCTTGGCTACGGTCACACCGTCTTTCGTCACCGTCGGAGCGCCATAGCTCTTATCCAGGATGACATTTCTTCCCTTCGGACCAAGGGTTACCTTAACCGCATCTGCAAGGGTATTGACACCCTTGAGAATCGATTTTCTTGCTTCTTCATCATATTGAAGTATCTTTGCTCCCATCTAACTTATCCTCCTTATTGTCATTACTTTTCAATGATTCCCAGAATATCGTCTTCTCTCATGATCATATGTTCCACGCCGTCAATTTTCACTTCCGTACCAGCATATTTACTGAAGAGAACCCGATCACCGGCTTTGACGTCAAGCTTGATCAATTTTCCGTCATCTGCGGTTTTTCCTTTGCCTACGGCGACGACTTCACCTTCGACGGGTTTTTCTTTGGCTGTATCGGGGATGATGATTCCACCTTTTGTCTTCTCCTCTTCCTCCAACCGCTTAATAATCACCCTATCCTGTAATGGTCTGATCTTCATGCTACTAACTTCTCCTTTCTTCATTCTACTTTAATATTAAAAAACAATATTATCCCTCCATGGGTCAGGCCATAAAATATACATCAATTACATCATGTCAAGGGATGGTTAACAAAAATTTGCAGGAGCGGAGGGGCAGTCTTTTTTTGTCCGGATTCTTTGCTATGAATAACTTCCCTGGTAAACCGGGAAATATAGGGATAGGGTCGTGCCGGCGCCCATTTTGCTTTCAATTTCCACCCTTCCTTGATGGGCTTTCATGAGATGCTTGACGATTGAGAGCCCCAGGCCGGTGCCTCCCAATTCTCTTGAACGCGCCCTGTCCACACGATAAAACCGTTCTCCTAATCTGGGCATTTCACTTTTTGGTATTCCGACGCCGGTATCAACCACCTGGATGACCACAGAATCTTTACCTTCTTCATATGCCTTGATGGTTACACTTCCTCCATCGGGCGTAAATTTAACGGCGTTATCGATAACATTCAGAAGAACCTGCACTACCCGGTCCCTGTCCGCGTGAATCATGGAAAGGCGTTCGGGAAGGTTTTTGTCGATCTTCAGGTTTTTGTCCTGAGCCCTGCCCTCGAAAATGGGCAGCACATGATCAACAACCTCACCGACAGAAACCTCTTCAAGGCGCAACGTCATCTCACCCAGTTCAATATTAGAAAGGGTCAGGAGGTCGTCCACGAGACGGTTAAGACGACGGGCGTTCTCATCAATGGTGTTGAGAAACGTTTTCGCCGTCAGGATCTCTTCAATGGCCCCGTCCTGAAGGGTTTCAATGAACCCGATAATGGCGGTAAGGGGGGTTTTTATTTCATGGGTCACATTGGCAACGAAGTCCTCGCGCATCCTCTCTAATTTCTTCAGGCGGGTAATGTCATGAAAAACCATCATTGTTTTCTCTTCATTGCCGGGAAGTCCATGAATCGCCGAAATATTGACATTCAGAATAACAGGATTTTCATCGCCGAGGCTGATCTCCTGTGAAATCGGGCGCTTCGTTTCATCGAATATTTCCAGAGCGTTCTGCAAATCAAGATTCCTGAATGCCTCAAGCGACGTCTTGCCGATGACATCAATTGAATACCGCGGGCCGATAATGTCATTCATTCCCTTATTCATTAACTCGATACGTTTTTGATTGTTCAGAACGACCACGCCTTCGATCATGCTGGCAAAGGCGGACTCCAGCTTCCCCCTCTCCTCATCGGCATATCTGACTTTCTCCCGATATTGTTCAACCATGCAGTTGATATTTTTTGCCAGTTGCCCGATCTCGTCGTCTGATTCCACCAGAAGCGTACCGGGGTTTTCGCCATCGCATATTTTT
Source organism: Deltaproteobacteria bacterium (assembly GCA_026388495.1). Classification (GTDB taxonomy): domain Bacteria; phylum Desulfobacterota; class Syntrophia; order Syntrophales; family UBA2185; genus JAPLJQ01. Next base: position 10,546 of record JAPLJQ010000443.1, read on the forward strand.
TGTGTGTATGAGCCGATTTTCCGGATGGGCGATACAAACTTCCGGGAAAACAAAAAAGCCACAATCAGAGAGGAGGATGCAACGATTAGAATAAACCAGTACATGGCATGATATATCTGATCCGTCGACCTTTTCACGTCAAAAAGAGGTCTTGCCAGACGAATGTAGCCTTTCAATTCAGAACCATCCATGATCGGCGATGCGACATAGAACATATCCACACCCAGGGAGTGGCTGAAACGGATCGCTTCGCCATGCCCCTTGATTCTGACCTCCTGAATTTCCGGGCGGTTCAGATGACTTTCCATCTCCGATATGTTTTTCTCCGAGTCCACAATTACTCTGCCGGAAGGATCCACCAGGGTAATTCGGGCATGGGATACATCGGCCAGGGTCTTTATTTTGTTTTCAATTTCATTTCCCGGCATCATCGCCATGATACGCGACCGCGCTGTCAGATCATCCTTTACTTCCCTGATGAATGAGACTTCGATCTGCTGAATCATGAAAAAGCTCATGCCCACAAGAGCAAGGACGATCATCAAGATATAACTGCCGAATACCTTTTGGAACAGACTGCTTTTCAACCTACTCCTCCCGGGGGTCACAAATCGCTCCGTGTCTCACGCTTTTGCCCGTAACCATATATACCACCATATCGGCAATACCGACCGCGTGGTCGGCAATCCTTTCAAGGCTCTTGGATACCTGAGAAATGATCAGCGCCCTGTGAATGGTCCGGACGTCTTCCATCATATAGGTAA
>JAPLJQ010000293.1 GCA_026388495.1 Deltaproteobacteria bacterium
AGATTGACGCATTCAGTCTTGGTGATGCCAATGTGGTCATAGAGCATGTTAACGATTTCGATTTTGGTGAGTGACATGATTTTTTACCCCTTGAGTTTTTATTTATCGGCAAGATATTTACAATATTCAGATTTTGTATTGATTATTAAAGCTTTTTCCCGACAGAAGCAAGATAAATCGTGAATTCATCCTGCCCGTCAATTCTGAGAAGCATGTCCAAGGAAAGATAATTCTTTAAGGGATAGCTGTCTTTCAGAAATAACCGATAGGTTTTTATGAGTTCTTTGTCCATTTTGCTAACCTCTGTGAAAAAAGAGACCCCATATTAGCAGAAAGCGGGTTTTTTATTGTAGTGCCTGCCCGATCTTCTCAATTGTAGCCGGAGCAGATTCACTGCTTTTTCTCCTTTCATAAGAGCATCACAAGATTTATAATGTCAAACATTTTATTCTAAAGGGGGAGTATATGAAGTTTGCCATTATGGGTACAGGGGGTATCGGAGGATATTATGGGGGTCTGCTTGCCCAAACCGGTCACGATGTAACCTTTATCGCACGCGGGGCGCATCTTCAGGCCATTCGTGAGAAGGGACTGATAGTGAAAAGTGTCCATGGCGATTTCACGGTCTTTCCGGCCAGGGTGACCAGTGATCCGTCCGAGGTGGGTTCCGTGGACGTCATTCTGTTTACAACCAAAACCTATCAGACAGATGGGGCAGCGCAAATGATCAAACCTATGATCGGCCAAAATACAGTGGTGGTTCCTCTCCAGAACGGCATAGATTCGGGAGAGCGAATCGGGGCGGTGGTGGGGATAGAACACATGCTGGGTGGTACGACGTGGTGCTCTGTGGCTGTTGAGGCGCCGGGTGTGATCGGCCAGTACAGCCAGTTTCGTCGGATCGCGCTGGGCGAGTTCAATGGACAGACGACGCCGCGCCTCCAGGCTGTTTACAGGGCACTTCAATCTGCGGGCGTAACAGTTGAATTCAGCGATAATATCTTAAAAGTACTGTGGACCAAATTCGTGTTTATCGCACCGGTAATGCTCATGGGAAGCTTGACGCGCATGACGTTTGGCGATTACCGGGATGTGCCGGAAGCGCGTACCGTACTGACTGAAGCGATAAAGGAGGTGGCTGCGCTGGCTCAGGCAAAAGGTGTGATTCTTGAAGCCGATGTGGTAGCCAAGACGCTTGCCTTTATTGACAGCAGTGAACCGGGAATCAAGCCATCCATGCAGCGCGATGTGGAATCCGCGAAACCTTCCGAACTGGAATCCATGATCGGTGCAGCGGTGCGTTTGGGGGTGCAATACCATGTACCAACGCCGGTGATGCGGTTTGCATACGCGATGTTAAAGCCGAGGGAGCTGAAAGCGCAGCATATCTAAAATTCCGTCATTCCGGCGAAAGCCGGAATCTACTGAAAAAGACTAGATTCCGGGTCAAGAGACTGTGTCATAATAGGATAAATGTCATTCCGAACGAATATGAGGAATCTTAATATATTAATATTATTAGTCATTAAGATTTCTCGTTTCACTCGAAATGACAAAAAAGAGAATTACGACACAGTCTCCAAGCCCGGAATGACAGAAAAGGGAAGTTTTCAAAGGTCACACAATACATAACGCAAAAGTAGGAGATTCCTGTGCACCGTGAATTTCGGGTCCTCTCCCCTACGGCCATTCTCGGCTATGGATTCCCCAAGCGATCCTTCGAAAAAGGGATACAAAAGAAACCCCATCTGATTGCCGTCGATGCGGGCAGCACCGATCCAGGCCCCTACTATTTAGGGTCGGGAAAATCATTTACATCCCGTGCTTCGGTCAAACGGGATCTCGATCTCATGCTTTCCGCTTGCCACGATGCGTCCATTCCCCTGATTATAGGAACGGCAGGAGGATCAGGCGCCAAACCTCATGTTGACTGGACGGAAAACATCATCCGGGAGATTGCCCGTGAAAGAGGTCTTTCCTTTCGCATGGCCGTCATCTATGCGGATGTCGGTAAAGACGACGCCTTGAAAGCCATGGATCAGGGGCGTATTCATCCCCTCTTCCCTGCTCCCGAGATCGGTCATGATGAGATCAATAAAAGCGTGCGAATTGTCGCGCAGATGGGTGCGGAACCTGTGATTGAGGCGTTGAAAACGGGAGCTTCCATTATTTTATGCGGCCGTTGCTATGATCCTGTTCCTTTTGCGGCTCCGGCCATACAGGAGGGTTATGATCCGGGGCTCGCCCTTCATATGGGTAAAATTCTCGAATGCGCCGCCATTGCGGCATCACCCGGCAGCGGCAGCGATTGTGTGATGGGCACTCTTTACGAAGATCACTTTGTCCTTGAATCATTGAACGAGCAGAGAGTATTTACGACTATGTCCACCGCTGCTCATACCCTGTACGAAAAATCTGATCCCTACAATCTGCCGGGACCCGGCGGAACCCTTGATCTCAGGCAGGCTCGCTTCGAATCGCTTGAAGATGGACGCACCCGCGTTTACGGATCACGTTTTGTTGCGTCCCATCCTTATACGGTCAAATTGGAAGGTGTGAAACACGTCGGATATCGTACCATATCCATCTGCGGCATCAGAGATCCCATGATGATCCGCCGGCTGGACCAGATTCTCGAAGTCGTTAAGGTTCGGGTTCAGGAAGATATGGGGCATCGGGGTCAAATCCTGTTTCACAAGTATGGGAAAAATGCCGTCATGGGATCCATGGAACCTGAAAAAAGCCGGCTGTCTCATGAGATCGGACTTGTCATAGAGGTCATCTCGCCCCGTCAGAAAGAATCGGATGCTGTGTGCGCCTGTGTGAGGAGCACCCTTCTCCATGACGGATATCCTGATCGAATGTCCACGGCGGGTAATCTGGCGTTCCTTTACAGTCCGTCGGACATGTCATGCGGTAAGGTTTATGAATTTAATATATACCATCTCATGGCTATTGATAATCCCGTATCCCTTTTTCCGGTAAAGATCTGCGAGGTGAGCCCTTGAAGACCGTTTTCCTAACAGATGTAGCAGCCGTTATCAGAAGTAAAAATGCCGGGCCATACGAGCTGACTCTCGACATTATGTTTAAAGAAGAAAAGGATTATCTTTATATAAAGAAGATTAACTTTTTCAATGCTGAACTAATATCTCAACTATATGATGTAACCACTGATAAAATAATAAATATCATATACTTTGATCCGGCGCTGGCCGTAAAGATTACCATGATCCGTCCCATTGTCTCGGGTTCAATCGGTGACACGGACGTGTATGGCGCCCAGCAGCACGCCCCACTGCTGGCAATTAAAATTCCCATGACGGAGACCCTCACATGAAAATCTTTATCTGGAGACACAGCAAGAAGTTTTCAAGCTGGTCCATGTTTAATGAGCCACATATTTACGACGACAATTATATGCAGGCGGAAGTCGTTGTGCTGGCGGAATCCCGGGATGAAGCCCTTGCCTTGCTTAAAAATGACGATAGGTGGAATATTGAGGAATTAAAAAGAATAGAGCCCATTATAATGGATACAGACCGGCCCTGCATTGTTTACAAACAGATATTCTTCGGATGACTTATTGTGAGCTTTGAATAACGCCGGAAAATTGTCTCGCTTGTCATTCCGGCGAAAGCCGGAATCCAGTATCTTCAGCCATTCCCTGGATTCCGGGTCAAGCCCGGAATGACAGAAAGGGGGATTTTTCAAAGGTTTCTTATTGTGATCCCTTATAGACGC
>JAPLJQ010000457.1 GCA_026388495.1 Deltaproteobacteria bacterium
ATGGGATCACCCGTCCATCTGTCGAAGACGATTATGAACCTGCTGTCCAATGCAGCAGAGGCAACCGCGGGAAAGGGCGCCATCCACATCGCCACAAATAATTGCTATGTCGATAAACCGATCAGCGGTTTTGATACTGTTAAAGAAGGTGAATATGCGACATTGATGGTTCAGGACGAAGGCATCGGTATTTCACAGGATAGCGTGGAGAGGATATTCGAACCCTTCTATTCGAAGAAGGTGCTGGGACGAAGCGGAACCGGAATCGGCATGGCCGTTGTCTGGGGAACCATTAAGGACCACAAAGGTTATATTGATGTCCGAAGCGTTGAGGAAAAAGGAACAACATTCACCCTGTATTTCCCGGTCACAAGGGAGGAGATCATCAAAAAACAGCCCATTACAGCCATCGATGACTACAAAGGAATGGGAGAAAACATCCTGGTTGTAGACGATGTGGCGGAACAGAGAGAAATTGCATCCATGATACTCACCAGGCTCGATTATAAGGTGATGACGGTTTCAAGCGGGGAGGAAGCGGTGGACTACGTCATGAACCAGCCCGTGGATCTGGTGGTTCTCGATATGATCATGGATCCTGGCATCGACGGACTTGAAACGTACAGGAGAATCCTGGCACTTCGTCCCGGCCAGAAGGCGATCATCACCAGCGGATTCTCTGAAACGGACCGCGTGAAAGAGGCTCAGCGTCTCGGCGCAAGGACCTATATCAAGAAGCCATACCTGATGGAAGAAATCGCGGCGGCCGTAAGAAACGCACTGGACGGCAAGACCTCCTGACCTTCGGCATCTTCGGTAAGCACACCTGATAGAGACTTGTTTTTTTGATGAAACCATCCGATCCCTTTTCGATGGATACCTGATTCACTCGTCACGACACGTCGTTTGCAGAAGCGTATCAAAAATATGAACCGTATCCGAAAAAGATATCGAGATGTTTGAAAAATACTTTCCGTGATCTGTCTTCCCTATTCCCTGTCCCCGGTTCTCTGACCTCCGTTCCCCACACTATCCCCCACAGGTCAGAGGAAATAGTCTCGTAGGCGGCATCTATGAACGCTCTGCTCCTTCCTGAAGTCAGTAAATTGACAGAGACATGGAAAACCGATGATTCCAGATAGTAAACAGTATCTGATGGCCCATATTAGATTTGACATTTCAAGAGGTATTCGGTAGTTTTTTACATCAGTAAACAAGACTCGTAGCGAAAATTACTCACCTTTCTTTTCAGACAGCACAGTTTGTCATTATAGGGAGCACCAGATGGCAGATCCACTCAGAACAAATGAAGAATTACGCGAAGAAAATTACTTCTTAAAGAAGAAAAACCAAGAACTGGAGCATTCGGAATCAGAACGCAAACAGATGGAGGAGGCACTTCGGGAGAGTGAAGAAAAATACCGCTTTATAGCGGAAAAAACCGTTGATCTTATAACCATCGTAGATATGAATCTGCGCTTTACCTATGTCAGCCCGTCTGTTTTCCGACTCCGTGGATTTAACGTTGAAGAAGCCGCAAAACACACCCTTGACCAGGTTTTGACTCCAGAATCCATGCAATATGCCCTTGCTGTCTTCGCAGAAGAGATGGCAATGGAAGCAACCGGAACTGCTGATCCCGATAGAATCCGCATCCTGGAGTTGGAAGAATATAAAAAGGATGGTTCCCTTGTCTGGGTGGAGGTCACCATGTCCTATTTGCGTGACATGAACGGCAAGCCAATAGGGATACTACAAGTATCCCGTGACATCACCGAACGCAAACGGATTGAGGAATCTTTACGCGATAGTGAAGCTCGTTACACTTTGATTATGAATAACATTACCGATAGGATCTGGCTCACGGATATGAACTTCAAAGTGATCTGGGCAAGTGAGTCCGTCATGCGCGATCGTGGTTATCACCTCGAAGAAATAAATCCCTTCCCGTTTGAAAAACTTTTAACACCAGATTCATTGGAGACTGTTATAAAAACTATTTCCGAGGAGCTAACCCCTCAGAGACTTCAGCAAAAAGATATTGATATTTCAAAGACGCTCGAACTGGAATTTTTCAGAAAGGACGGCTCTGCATTCTGGAGTGAAGTTAAAATGAGGGTCCTCAGATATCCTGACGGAACACCAAGCTCCATTCTGGGTGTTGGACGTGACATCACAGAGCGCAAGGCAATGGAAACGTTGTTGCGTGAAAACCAGCAGAAAATAAGGGCCATCTTTGATCAGTCATTTCAGTTTATCGGCCTGATGACGCTGGACGGAACGCTTGTTGAAGTGAACAAATCAGCCCTTGAACTCGTGGGCCATGCAGAGAAAGATGTATTAGGAAAACCTTTCTGGAAAACACCATGGTGGCAACATTCTCCGGAGCTACAGGAAAAAGTGCGACTCGCGGTTCATAAGGCGGCGGGAGGGGAGACTGTTCTCTTCGAAGCAACGCATCGGGCGCATGATGGCACTATACATTTTGTCGATTTTTCTCTTAAACCGGTGACTGACGAAAGAGGCAGCATCCAGTGGCTGATGCCGGAAGGCAGAGATATCTCCCAGCGCAAGCGGGCGGAGGATGAACTGAGGGAGAGCGAGGAAAGATACCGATCATTGGTAGAAAAGGTCAATGAAGGCATTTTCGTTGCGCAGGACGGTATAATCAAATTCATCAATCGCACAGGTGTTGAAATAAGCGGTTATTCAGCACAAGAGATTATTTCAAAACCTTTTTTAGAGATCATCCATCCGGATGACCGTGTCATGGTAAGGGAGCGCTATCTGAGACGTCTCAAGGGTGAAGGATTCGAATCCCGGTATGCGTTCCGGTTTATCACCAAAAACGGCGACATCAAATGGGTTGAACTAGGCGCTGCCTTGATTAACTTTGAGGGAAGGCCCGCCACGCTGAACGTTCTCACCGACATTACCGAGCGCAGGCAGACGGAGGAAGAAAAGCGAAGCCTGGAGGAGCGGCTGCAACGTGCGGAGAAGATGGAGGCACTGGGGACACTGGCGGGCGGCGTTGCCCACGATCTCAACAATGTCCTGGGCGTTGTCGTCGGATATACGGAACTGCTTCTTGACAGAGTGGATGAGTCAAACTCGATAAGACCCAGTCTCGTGAAGATTATGAAAGGAGGCGAAAGGGCTGCCGCGATTGTGCAGGATCTGCTGACTCTGGCCAGAAGGGGAGTGCCCGGTAAAAACGTACTTAATCTTAATAAAATCATCGCTGATTGTCAACAGTTACCGGAGTTTGAGAATCTGTCTTCATACCACGCCTCTGTGCGGATCAAGGCAGATCTTAATCCGGACCTCCTGAATATCTCCGGTTCGTCAGTGCATCTTGGCAAGACGTTACTCAATCTTGTTTCGAATGCAGTCGAGGCCATGCCGAATGGCGGCACTGTGACTATTAAGACGACCAATCAATACCTGGACAAGCCGATTCAGGGATATGACGAGGTCAGGGAGGGAGACTATGTTGTCCTTTCCGTATCTGATACAGGTGAAGGCATACCGGCGTCTGACCAGAAGCGTGTCTTTGAGCCGTTTTATACAAAGAAGGTCATGGGAAGAAGCGGAACGGGATTGGGGCTGGCGGTGGTCTGGGGAACGGTGAAGGATCATCATGGATACATCAACGTAGAAAGCGAGGAGGGAAAAGGAAGCACTTTTACCCTCTATTTTCCTGTGACGAGGGAAGAAATATCCGCTGAACGTATTGCTGTAGTCATTTCCGAATACATGGGGAAAGGCGAATCCATTCTCATTGTGGATGATGTAAAAGAGCAGCGTGATCTGGCGACCGAGATGCTCCGGAAACTGAATTACACCATCACAAGCGTCTCCAGTGGTGAAGAGGCAGTTGCGTACCTGAAGGAACATCAAGCTGACTTGATGGTTTTGGATATGATCATGTACCCAGGTATGGATGGATTGGATACCTACAAGAAAGTCGTTGAGATTCATCAGAAACAGAAGGCGATTATCGTCAGCGGTTTTTCGGAGACGGATCGGGTGACTGCCACTCAGGCTCTGGGTGCAGGCGCCTATGTGAGAAAGCCCTATGTTATCGAGAAACTGGGACTGGCCGTAAGGAGAGAGTTGGATAGAAAATAGATTATGGCATATTCAA
>JAPLJQ010000177.1 GCA_026388495.1 Deltaproteobacteria bacterium
AGGGGCGCGGTGTAAGACCTTCACTGGAATATACGGCGCTCACTGCCTTCAGAAAGATTGAATCGCGGGCAGTCAAAGGGGCCGTTTCCGCATTGAAAATAACCCTTCCCTATGAAGTGGCCGACTATCTGCTGAACCAGAAGAGAAGCGAGATCAGCAAGCTGGAAAATGTCCATGATATTTCCATCTATATTTCCGGTAATCCGGATACATCCTGGGATGAGTTAAAAATTGAATCCGTTGCGCGGGAACAGGTCGAAGAAATGCTTGCCCAACTGGGGGATTTCCCGTCGGAGACGGCAAAACAGGATGAAAAGGATGTGGAACCTGGCGTGGCGGCCTCTGTCCCGCCGGAACCGGCTGAACAGATAAAAAAAATTGATAAAGCTATTGATGCAGCGCCTCCTCCGCTCAAAAAGAAGTCAAGAAGGAAACCAAGGTACAGGAAAAAGAAACCGGAAGAGAAGACCGCTGAAACGAAGCCTGAGATGCCGCCGGAATCAACGCCTGAACCGAGGCCTGAAACAAGGCCTGAAGCGACATTGCCTGAAACGAAGCGTGACACCAGCCCTGTCAGGGAAGAGGATAACAATCCCTTAAACAGGCTGCGTAAAATATTTGAACAACTGGTGGACTGAGGGTGGAAGTTAGGCTATTTTTTGCTTCCCAGATCCCTGGACCGTAAAGCTGCTGCTTCGACGGCTGCCATCAGTGTGGCCCTGAGTTTTCCTTCTTCGAGTACCTTCAAGCCGGCTATGGTTGTGCCTCCGGGAGAGGTGACCATATCTTTGAGTTCCGCAGGGTGCTTGTTTCCCACCAGGCAGAGTTTGGCTGCGCCCATGATGGTCTGGGCCGACAGTTTGAGGGCAATGTCCCTGCTTAACCCCAGATATACGCCGGCGTCCGTTAGCGCTTCAATCATGAGGAATCCGTATGCAGGCCCGCTTCCACTCAGGCCTGTAACGGCGTCCATGAGTTCTTCTCTGACGGAGACCGCGATACCGACGGATTCAAAAATATGAAGGGCCGCGTCGAGATCATCGTCTGTGGCGTTCGCGCCACGGGCAAGAGCGGCGGCGCCCTCACCGATCAGGGCTGGTGTATTAGGCATAACCCTGATAACCCGAGCTCCTTTTTTGAGATATCCCTCGATGAATTTGGTGGGTATTCCCGCTGCAATTGAGATGATTAATTTGCTCTGGTGAAATGTGCTGGATATGCCTTCAAGAACTTCCGCCATATTCTGGGGTTTGACCGCCAGAATAATGATATCTGAGGATTTAACCACTTTACTGTTGTCGCCGGCGGCATGAACTCCGTATGTTTTTTTAAGGTCATCCAACCGTTCCGTGACCGCATCGGAAACGGTAATATGACTTGCGGGTATCAGATTACGGGAGATGATTCCGCCGATGAGGACACTGCCCATCTTGCCTCCACCAATAATTCCAACCTTTTTCCCTTTCAGCATTTCTGCCTCTAACCTCCTATTTTTTGGCTACCTTTACACAATCATCAAAAAAAAGCGAGGTCAATCTTTATTTGCACATTCACTTCAATATATGATAGTCACGAAACATGCCTTATATGTACTATGTGGCACCCTCATACCACTTTCATTTAAGACAGGCGGGACGTCTTACCCGCCCTTCAGGGGGTGTGTGGAATGCTTGATATATAATGTCTTAATTTCATCAAGGAGAAGGAAATTACATGTTTGTACTGGGAAATTTTATCGTTGCGTTCGCAAAAATTCTTGACATCGCCCTGACGATGTACATGTGGGTCATTATCGCCCGGGCTGTCATCTCATGGGTTAACCCCGATCAGTACAACCCCATCGTTCAATTCCTTTACCGGGTGACGGAGCCGGTCATGGCGCCGATCAGGAGATGGATTCCCTTTGGGAACATGGGGATTGACTTTTCACCCATTATTATCATTTTAGCCATTGTTTTTTTACAGAGTTTTCTCGTCAGAAGCATGATGGAACTGGCGGTGTATTTCAGATGAAAAGAGTCCCTTCAATGTTGTCCGGTGAGGCGTTTCGGTGAACATGTTGCTTCCCCTGATGGAGACGAAAAAGGGAATTGCGTTTCATGTCCTCGTCGTACCTAGGTCGGCTAAATGCGGGATCGCGGGAATTCAGAATGATGCCCTTAAAATTAAAATTACGGCTCCGCCTGTTGAAGGACAGGCGAATATGGAATGCATTCGATTCCTTGCCGACACCCTGGGCGTTAAGAAAAAGCAGATAACCATCACAGGCGGCCATAAGTCGAAAAAGAAAACCGTTGCCATAGAAGGGTTGAACCGTGAAGCGGTGATGACCATTCTGTCCGGCATACTATCGCCTCCGTCATGAATTAAGGTATATGTTTGATGATCTCGTAAAAAGTCAAATTTGGCCCGTTTTTGTCATTCCCGCGAAAGCGGGAATCCAGTTATTTAAGCATGTTATTGATTCCCGCTGGAGCCTGCCCTCGAAAGTACTTGTCGGGGGCGGGAATGACAGGTTGGGGGATTTTTTACGAGAACGTCATTATTTGTTGATTTTTTTCAAAAATCTGAACGGATGCACACATTATTCGTGTTATGGAAGAAATTCCCGTAAAAGGCAGTGAAAATTCGAAAATCGCAAGGGCGGCAGGCGTCGTAGGACTGGCGACCATGTTGTCCCGGATATTCGGTTTCATCAGAGACATGGTTGTCGCCGCTTTTTTCGGCGCCGGA
>JAPLJQ010000559.1 GCA_026388495.1 Deltaproteobacteria bacterium
GGCATCGGCCATGCGGTCGATCATCGTCTTCATCTGGGCCGTTACCGTCCGGAAGTAGTTGGGGGGGCCCATGACCAGCCCGTCGGCGGCCAGGATCTTTCGGTAGAGGGCCTGAAAGTCGTCATTCTTCACGCACTTCCCTTTGCTGTGGCAGACCCCGCAGGCATTACAGAATTCGATGTTCAACGTGCAGATGACCGCCAGTTCCGTCCTGGCGCCCTTGGACCGTGCCCCGTCGAGAACCGCCTCGACCAGTTTCAGTGTCTGGCTGTGGGAACTTCGGGGGCTCGCACTGATACCCAATATCTTCATCTTTCCCTCCTCGAAAATGCGACTCGATCATGTGTCTCCGGCACGCCCTACTCCTCATGGAGCACTTCGATTTTCCGTCGGATGAAGAAATCGCCGGCATGGAACAGGCCGTGCAGACCGCCTACGGAAGCGAAACGTCGCCCTCGTAGCAAAGAATTCTCTGCACGCCATGTTTCTACTCAAAAAAATCCTGTAAAAAAATCTGTAAAAAAATCTTGACAAATGGCTACAATCTGGTTCATAAAGAGCCCAACTCATCTACCAATGGAGGTAGAAGGAGCTCGGGGACCGCCTCAACAGGCGGTCGCTGTTTTTTAGAGCCTTTTTTCGTAACTCCTTGGCCAATTCCAGATTTCACTTCTTTCAAGGCTTTCCATCGTCGGCTGTGCCCAGGGCAAACGTGATGAAACTTTCCCAATAGGGTTTATTGTTAGTCGAATTGTTTAATCCAACCTTCAGATATCGCGGTTAACAAATGCATCAGACTTGAATGATTATGTTTATTCCGTATCACCTGTAAAGTTTATTGATAAATCTGATTCGTTTTATTGTTTATCATCCTCAACCAATACCCACTGCGGAGTCCGGCGGCTACCGATGTTGCGGAAACTCTAGCCACCGGATAATAAACTGAAGCACAAGTATTATTTATCATTAAATTATTCGTCATCTGTCTGTTTATTATCCGTCAGCTCGGATAATGAAAGGTACTGCTGTACATAGCCGCCTCCCACCCTCATGTACCTCGTTCCCCGCTTTCCCTTGCTCGTATCAGGCACCAGCATGTCGGCGTCCACCCATTTCTTCAGCATCTTTGAAGCCTTGAGCGTCTCTATACCGGCAATACGGCGTAGCTCACGGTTGCTGATGGAACCGTTGCGATCAATCCAGTCACTGACTTGTTCCCATATGGCAGGACGCTCTTAATTTTTCTTCAGATCCTTGAGCAGTCTGACGTACGATCTACCCGCCAATGTTGTCTCAATAGCAAAATCATGACCTGCTTTGATGTGCTCTTCTATCTGATCCAGCATGATCTTTCCCGCTTTGATGGCGGCTATGTCCGGTAAAAAGGGAGAAAGGCCAGCGGCAATCAAATCAGCGTTCACAAAATTAATACAATCCGCATAATAGGGAAGAAACCGCCGGACAAAGATGGTCTTTCCCGAACCATTGGGACCGGCAACAATGTAAAGATGCTTGTTTTTTTCCGTCACCATCAGAACAACTTCCCCCTATATGTTCAGCAGAAAATCAGTATTGCGTCCCCGGATTTCAC
>JAPLJQ010000527.1 GCA_026388495.1 Deltaproteobacteria bacterium
CTGCGCTTCCTCTATGGCGAGCGCGACCTGCTTCTGTTCGAGCGGGGCGTGTTCGGGTCCAAACGAGAGGACGACTCGTTGCGGGTTTGTCTCTTTGGTCGCGGCCTCAGCATGGAGCCAGCGGGTTCCTGCGAGTGGTTCGACCCGGGTAAATTCGATCTTCTGCCCGCCCTTGCCCCGGATGCCAGTGCGGAGAAGTTCGTCGCGCCATTCGGACTGTCGCAGGGTTTCACCGCTCCGGGCAATGGATTCATCTGCGGGGATCTCTGTTTCGATTTCCGTGGGCGGTCTGACGGTGGGTGAGGGGACTGCCTCCACAGTAAAGGGCCCGGTCACCCGGACGCGGGAATTATCGATGTTGGGCTGATCGTACAGGGTTTCTGATGCGGTGGATTCATTGTTAACGATGGATTTGAGCGTGATGTGCGGTACGGTCTTGTACCGGAACCCGCTGCTCACGCCTTCCTTTGGGTGCAGGAGTTCATAGTAATCGAACAAGGAGGTCATTATCCGCTGCTTTGCGAGTGTGGCGGCAACACGGGACGTGTCACAGGTTATCCACCGGCGCCCCCATTGTTCAGCGACAAATGCTGTTGTGCCGGAGCCGCAGGTGGGGTCGAGGACAAGGTCACCGGGATCGGTGGTCATGAGGAGACATCGAGCAATCGCTTTATTTGTTGTTTGAACGACGTATATCTTGGGATCACTCCGACTTTGGATTCCTCCGATATCGGTCCACACATTTGGAATTGGGTTTACTGGAAAATCATCCAAATATCGCTTGAAACGAAGGGTTTTACCTTCTATGAGGAGTCTGCCTGATTGAGCAAGTTGAGTCAAGCCATTATGTGTTGTCTTCCAAAACATTGGACGTGGAGAGAATTTTTTCCCTAGATATTCGAATTCAAATGCAATTGATTCTCCACCACTCTGTGATCGTAGATCTGTTGTTGTATACCTGCGTCCAGTGGTTTCTTCAAGATTTGTGTACCTACTTGCCCCTAATTCCCCAGGATTCTTTTCAACAAAAAGTGGATGAAATTTTATGACCTCTTTTTGTTTTGAATACCATAGAATGAAGTCATTAACATTATCAATGAGTTTTTCACCCAGACCTGTTGTTTTAGTGAAAATTATTTCGCTGACAAAATTCCGCTTCCCAGCTCCCACGTATCCCGGAACGCCTTGATCATCTCCGGCTCTTGCGTCAGGTCTTCATCCTTACCGTCTTTCACGTCCCGCTTGTTCACGAACGGCTGGAAGTTGGAACCGTACTTGATCCCATACGGTGGATCGATGTAGACCATCTGCACCTTCCCCGCCATGCCTTCCTTCGCGACGAGGGAGTTCATCACCAGCAGAGAGTCACCTGAAATCAATCGGTTTGACCAGTTATGCTTGTGCTTGTAGAACTCGATGGCTTCTCGTATGGGCGGATTCTCACCGGAAAATTCAAAGAGGGAGATCTGTCGCTCACCGCCATTCCGTTTCTTTACGGCGCTGATGATGGTACGCGGATCAATGCGTTCGTGGACGTGGAGGGAAACGGTAGGGATATCAAAAGATGTGTGCTCTGCCTTGCCTGCCCATTGGAGTTGTGGGTCGAGATGAGGATCGTACTGGTAGGTCTTCTTCTCGCCTTCGGGGTCGGTCTCGGGTCGGACGAGTCCCACGGGAGGGTTGTTGCACCGTGTTTTGTCCTTGTGTTCATATTGCTCGATCTTTTTCTTGTCTGGTGTTTTTTCCGGGGTTGATTTTGTTATTTTTGACTTGGTGGCTGTCGGGGGACGGGTATCTGCCTGGATTGGTTCTGGTGCTGGATCTTCCGGTTGTGATGCGGTTTTTGGTTTTCGTCCCCTCGGCATATGCATTTCCCTCTCTGATATCTGGATATGTGGTTTGGTGAAGGTTAAGGGTTGTGGAAATATTTTACATGGGTGGATTCAAAAACAGGAAAGGTTGTTAATTAAGTCATGTTGAAAATTTATCCCTTAAAAATAAAGAGAACTTTTTTGTTGATTCGATCCTCTAATAATTTCTTGAGTTTGGGGATCTCATTTGAGCAATTGATTATTGCAGATTTCATGTGTTTATATTTCGCCTCAAGAATTTCCGGACTATTTAAGAAGCTGTCACCAGACGTTTTTGCCGTATTTAAAAAAAGTCTGTCGTTTTCCGCTTCGAAAAGATTGGTATAATAAGTATACAAAGATTCAGCTAACTCCTTATGAAACCGGGAAATTTCCTTTCTATATCCAAGAAAAATTCCATATTGAGGATAAAAAGATTCAATCGGCGCACAAACTACATCGGATATTCGAGAATTCATATAATTGGTCTGTGTAGTAGTCCCGGGTGTCCGCTCTCGGGTAAAAATAATATCTCGCTGCGGACAGTTTGAAATGTTACTGAGGACCTTCGCCATTTCATTAATCCGAACTTCGGATTCTTTTATCTCCAAATAAAAACCGTAAGCAACATTTCTCTCTTGATAATTTTTATCAAGTTTCCACACTACCAAAGAACACATCAACCCGAGGATAGTTCCGATAACAACACCCAATATCGTGAAAAATCCATTATTGTAAGCCTGAACAAAATTAACCGTGGCATTCAATACATCAATCATGATTTATACATACTCCCGTGTCTAAAACCACTATCGAATCCATGTTTTTCACCCTTTTTTATGATACACTCACGTCATTCAGATCGATTGAGTTATGAACATCGATGAATGCTTTGTTTATCTCATTCACCAGAAGCATCATAGACCGGATCTTTGCAAGATTTTCAATACTGATTTTTGAATTTAAGAGTGTGAAATTTATTTGCAACAGCGATATTGCAGCACGTTGACCGGGATCTGCCATGCCGATATTACTCTCTCCAGTAAGAATTAGATCTTCCTCGGGAGAAGCCAACTTGAACATCAGGCATTTTGAATTTGCGTGAATTGCATAACTCGCCAAATGATATGAGGGCAATAGATGACTGAATTCCACATCTCGCATAATATCGGTAAAGTTTGGATTTGGATTGTTTAATGCATCGGCAGCCCAGCCATATCTCTCCTTGAAAGGTTTTTTGTACAGTTCGATAAGATTTTCACGATTTTTATGCAATTTTTCCATTTCATCATCTGAAAAAGGAATCTCCCCTATTTTCTCACAATATTTCTGGAATTCTATGGCAGCTTTGTAATCTTCAATAACTCGATGCCTCATATAGCGTTCTGCCACATCGTTTCCATGCTTTGCAATAAAAAAACTGATTACAGCAAATTCATTAAGTGTCCGACATCTGGCACTGGCTCCATCCGGATAACCACTTCTCATCAACGTGAGGATCTCTTTTGCAACGATGCAGGCTTTTGCTTGGAGTCTGAGAAGAATACCAAAAACCAAATCCTTCTCTTCTGCTGCAATTTTCCCGAATTCTTTATGAAAATCACCATTAATATCCTGAGACTGAATGATGAAGTATTCAAATAATGAAAACGGCATGGACCACCGGTAATACAGCCGATCTTCAAATCCATATAACAGTGAATGATATTCTTCGAGCCGGCGGGGGAGTTCGGCAT
>JAPLJQ010000440.1 GCA_026388495.1 Deltaproteobacteria bacterium
CCCACGGCGTTTATTTATCACCTTCAGGGTCAGAGTATTGGAAGAGACGTTCGGTCCCGGATTGAGTTTTACCGATCCCGGTATCAGTTTTTTCGGAAGTGGAAAAACCGTCCCTACTTTATTCTCGTGTCTGCCGTCATTGTAATTCGCCTTTTTATAAACTGGCTTTTGACGTCGGTCGCTACCGTATTTACCATGGGAATGCAAAAAGAAATACGCGACAAGTGGGTCGTGTATTCCCGCCTCCTGCTATGGCATTTTCATAGAAATTTATCTTGACTCGCCTTGAATAATACTTTATTAACTACGCTCAGTGCGTTCAAAACATGAACATGTCGGATATTGTTATGTCTATCCCGAATAAAACCAATCTTGAGAGTGAAGAGGTTTTGAAGCTCCTCCGGGAGATAGAACAAACTTCCGAAACGACCCAGCGCGAGCTTTCCTCTCGTTTGGGAATAAGCCTCGGCAAGATCAACTTCCTACTCAATGCCCTGATCGACAAGGGCCATATCAAGGTAGACAATTTCAAGAAATCCGACAACAAATCAGCCTACTTGTATTATCTCACCCCCAAGGGGATAGAGGAAAAGGCGAGAATTACCTACCGTTTTTTGAGAATAAAGCTGAGAGAATACGATGAGTTGGAGCATGAAATCAGGCGTTTGAAGCATGAAGTGAGCGAAATACAGTTTCCACGGGATATCCGTGACTGATCACGGAAAAATTTCCCAATGTCACCCTGAATGAAGAGAAGGGTCTTTGATCTTATCGACAGTAAAAATTTGCTCCTGATGTAAGTCAGAGGGCGGAGCTGTATCTTCTGAGAGGTTTGAACAAAGGTTAATTGAGTTGTGAAGGACAAAGAAAAATGATGAAAAATAGAGACTACCTGAAGGCAATTTACGATTATAAATTCCTGATCATTGCTGTTGTGTTTGTGTCTGTCATAGCCACGGCCATCTTTGGATATTTCACCATCGCGCCCTATGAAGTATCAGCTCTGGTGAAGCCCGGCTCGTATATCGGCGATAATGGAAGCGTCGCGCCCGTTGTTGCTGCGGAGGCGATAGAACAGGTGGTCGCCCAGGGGAGCTTTAATGCAACGATTGAAAAATCGTTAACCTTTCACATCAAACATCCTTTCGAAATAAAGGCGACCCTGCCCAAAGGGGCAAATGTCATCAAGATATCTTATGAGACAAAAAAACCGCAGGAAGGCGAGGCAGTCATCGTCGCCCTGCTGACTCAGTTGACCAATTATTACGGAAAAGAAAAATCAGAAAAATATGACGCCGCTTCGTACAAGTATCTTCAGGGTTTGAAAGCGCAATTGCCGGTACTGGAGTTGAATCTGCTCAAGGCCGCCAACGCTAAAGATCGTCTGAAATATGACGAGGTGAAGCTGCTTGCGAACCGTCGCCAGATCAGCGACGATAAAGAGAGCATTGGGGGGAAAATCAGCCTGCTGAAGAAAAATACTGCAACAGGCGATCTATTAAAATTGCAGGCCGAGTTAAACAACAAACAGATAGAATTAAAAGAAAAGGACTTGGCAAGCAGAGACAAGCGTGTTGAGTTAGCGGAAAAAGAAAAAGAATCGGCAAGGCTGTGTCGGGAAATGGCCAACGTGAAAAAGCAGATCGAAACGGCTGAAGCTGTCATGAGAAACGGGAAAGGCGTCGAAATTGTCCAGGCGCCGCTGGTCGTCGCGACAGGATTTAAAGAACGCATGGCCAAAAATACGTTCGCAGCCTTTGTAATTTCTCTCGTTGCAGGGATACTGTTAGCGTTTGTCATTTATGACATAAAAAATATAAAAAAAACTTAAGAGGCTTATCAAATGGTTAATAAAGAAGAAAAATGCATGGTTGATTCTGGTGGGAGTAATTTTGAGGCAAGACA
>JAPLJQ010000429.1 GCA_026388495.1 Deltaproteobacteria bacterium
ATGTCCATTGCCAAAGCAGCCCGGGTAAATTTATACGAAGAAGATATGGACAAATGGTATTCTGTTTTATCAGGTTTATCTCCCCACGGCAAAACCTCTATGCTCCAGGACATCGAAGCCAGGAGGAAGACAGAGGTAGAAATGTTTGCGGGCAAGGTGATCGAACTCGGGGTGAAATATGGCATCCCCACGCCAGTGAATCTCACTATTTATAGATCTATAAAAGTTATGGAGCGATACTTTTAAGATCAGACCCTTGAAACCTCCAGTATTTAACCTTCCATTTTTCCCTGAATAATCTGAAACAGGCCATCGAGAATTTGCTGGCCGCGGCGACAGAGGAAAAACCGGGCAAAAATTTAGCATGGAAATGATCGGCGGTGTCGTAAGTTCATTAATTATATCATATAGATAACCTAGTTCTGCATGCAGAACTGCTCTTTGATTTCGTGGTTAATTGGGGACAGCGGGGCTGTTGAAAAACCCTCATCTGCTGCGTTACGCCGCAAGCACTGTCAATCGCCATTCCTCCATATGTTCATTATTGCTAAGCATTTTCACGCTATATATCTGGACCTTTTTGGAAATTCCTCAATGCATGGGGTTTTTCAACAACCCCGCTGTCCCCAATTCTCACAATTCTCCCAAAGGACATCTTCAACCTCTATGTTTTTGTCGCACCGCCTGTGAACCCTCCATCCACTGTTTGATGCGGTTGGCATCACCGTAACGGGTCAATTTGCCTTGGGCATCGAGAAGCACGATCAGCACCGGGCGTTTGGCCACCTGTGACTGCATCACCAGGCACCGGCCTGCCTCATCGATGAAGCCCGTCTTAGAAAGTCCGATCTGCCAGCGAGGATTCCGGATAAGGCGATTGCTGTTATGGAATTGCAGTGTGCGATGGCCTAAACGGATCGTGGTTTCTTTGCGGGTGGTGTATTCCCGGATAAGGCGATAGTGGTAGGCTGCGTCCACCATCCGCGCCAAGTCCCGAGCAGAGGAAACGTTGCCGTTGGAGATCCCTGTGGGATCATCAAAGTGCGTCTCGACGAGTCCCAGTGACCGGGCTTTGGCGTTCATGGCAGCAACGAATGCACCGAGATCGCCCGGATACGTCCGCCCCAAAGCATGAGCAGCGCGGTTCTCGGAAGCCATCAAAGCCAGTAGCAGAGCATTTTCGCGTGTGAGGCGGGTATTAACAGGCAGGCGAGAGCGGCTGTTGCGAATGGTGTCCACGTCTTCAGATACGATGGTGAGCGATTCCTGGAGGTTCATTTTGGCATCCAGCACTACCATGGCGGTCATGAGTTTGGTGATGGAGGCAATGGGCAGTACTGCCTCTGCGTGTTTCTGAACCAGACATTCACCTGTCTGCTGGTCCTCCACCAATGCGGAGGCGGAGCGCAGAACGAGATTCCGGGGAGCCCGGATGACTTTAATGTGCGAATAGTTTCCATGGGTAGCCGGGGTTCTCGACGCTTCCGAAAATCCTACAACCCCCTGGACCGCCAATATCGTCCCACTCAGAAGGATTGCCAATAACACCATGACATATCGATGTGCCATACTCTCTCCGAAACTATTTTAAGATACCGATTTGCGATTACCTTTCGTCAGTCCTTATGAGGTCAAAATCCGCCCCACCATAATACCCGATCGCTTATTCCCCAGGGAAAGGTAGTCATCAATTAGGTAACATTGCAAGGTCACGTTGGTGCATTAGCCTTTCCCTGTAATAACGGTATATTGGCATATATTATTGTTATGCGCAATACAAAAAATGTGTTTAATGACCTTTGTGCATCATGTGCTTCCTCCACAATCCATACTCATGCCTAAAAGTTCAATACTTTAAGTGGCAAGCTGTGTTTATCGGTAACTATTCCACTTGACAAAACCCCCCATTTAGCGTTTGTTATATATACGGTTTTGACTGAGGACTCTCAACCACACATAGCCCATCACTCGTTATCTTTCCAACCTCACAGGTCATCTCAACAAGGAGGTGCCCCGATGAATGATCAATCCAAGACAAAGCAGCCAGGAACTGGATTCTCTAAGACAGAAAATCGCAGAGCTGGAACAATCGGAATCAGATCGCAAGAATGTGGAGGAGGCACTGCGGGAGAACGAGGGAAAGCACAGCATCCTTTTCGAGGGCATCAACGACGCCGTTTTCGTGCACGATCTGGATGAGGAAGGTCTGCCCGGGCGTTTTCTCCAGGTTAATGATGTGGCCTGTCGTCGTCTGGGATATACGAAGGAGGAACTGCTGTCCCTCACGCCCCGTGACATCACGACATCTGAAGAGTATGAACGGATTGCCAAGAAGCGAATTGGCCTTGCTTCCCGGGGTTACATTCTCGTAGAGACGATTCATGTGACGAAGGGTGGACGGAAGATCCCCGTGGAGAGCAACATCCGTAAGTTCCAGTATTTCGGCAAACAGGTCGCTCTCTCCATTTCCCG
>JAPLJQ010000341.1 GCA_026388495.1 Deltaproteobacteria bacterium
CATGATAGAAGCCCCCCATGGCCGGGGGCCTGCCATGGCAACAGCACTGAAGAGGGTTCTGCCCGACCGGGTCATTTTTTCCTATCAGGGCGACGGCGACCTCGCCGCCATCGGAACAGCGGAAAGTTTCCATGCGGCAAACCGCGGCGAAAACATCAATATATTCTTCATCAATAATGCCGTATACGGCATGACGGGCGGACAGATGGCGCCCACCTCCATTCTGGGACAGAAAACAACGACCTCGCCGCCGGGAAGAGACGCAATCCTGGATGGTTACCCCGTAAAGATGAGTGAAATTCTGTGCCTCCTTCCCGGCGTCAAATACGTGGAAAGATGCGCCGTCAATCACCCTGCCAATATCCTCAAGGCGAAGAAAGCCATTAAAAAGGCCATCAAATACCAGATCGACGGCATCGGTTTTTCCATGATTGAAATCCTGTCGCAATGTCCGACAAACTGGAAAATGAGTTCCATCGATTCCTGCAAGTGGATCGATGATGTCATGACCAAAGAATATCCTTTAGGGGTACTGAAAGACATTGCATCTCCGACCAAAAAAGGAGGGAAGACACGCCATGATGGTTAAAACGATATTCTCCGGATTTGGTGGGCAGGGAGTTCTGATGATGGGCTACAGTTTTGCCCATGGCGCCATGAGCGCGGGATATCACGTGACCTATCTGCCGTCTTATGGCGCGGAAGTGCGGGGTGGAACGGCCAACTGCACCGTGGCTGTCGCGGATGAGGAAATTGCATCACCCGTCGCGTCCGAGCCCGAATATATCGTCGCCCTGAACAATCCCTCCGTACAGACCTTTCAGAACAAAATCGCCGCAGGTGGGAGCATGTTTCTGAATTCATCCATCATCGATGTGTCTCCGAACAGGAAAGACATTACCATTTATGAAATTCCCGCCGGAGAAATATCCGAGAAACTGGGAAATCCCCGTGCGGCAAACGTCGTCATGATGGGGGCGCTGCTGAAGAAAATCGGCCTTGTGCCACCGGAAATATATCTTAAAAGTCTGGAGACCATCCTGGGAAAAAAGAAGAAAGCCATCATGGAAATCAACGAAAAGGCTTTCCGTGCCGGCTATGATTTCCTAACCCTATCGAAAAAGAAAAAGAAGAGGTCGTAATATGGCTGTCATGCAAATTTCCGTGCAACTGGATAACGTCCCCGGAGCTCTGACAAGACTGATAGACATTCTGGACAAGGAAGATATCTCCATCAAGGCGATTTCCGCCGCCAGCGCGTCAGAGCACAGCACGATACGCCTTGTGGCGAACAATCCCCAGCGGGCTGCCGCCATCCTTGATAATTTTCATTTACATTATGAATTAACCCCAGTCCTCGCCGTGGAGGTGCCTTCCCACTTCGCAGGGTTGAATGCCATCATCAAACCCCTCAGCAAAACGGACATCAATATTCTCTACCTCTACACAACCATTGAGCGGATCGGCAAAGAAACGATCGTCATTCTGGGTGTGGACAAAATCGACGAAGCAACGGACATTCTCAAGCAGAACTGGATCAACTTTGTCGGCGATCAGGTTTATTCCCTCTGATCAGACAGGCGCCGCTGCTTTGCCAATAACGCTCTACCCTTTTGGTTTGTTACTCAAGTAGATATTTTTATTTCATTTTTTTAAATGCCCTTCAACCGGTAATCTTCAAGTAATCGCAGAACTCCAACATAAAGTGCAGCATATTACTTCGGCAACAAAACATGTCAATAAGGTCATTCCCGCGAAGAGACTATGTCACAACAGGAAGAAATGTCATTCCGAACGAATGTGAGGAATCTTAATGCACGAATATTATTTTCTATTTAGGTTTCTCGCGTTGCTCGAAATGACAAAAAAGGGAATTCCGACACAGTCTCAGAGACGAGAATCCATACACCCATTGTCATTCCCGCGAAGGCGGGAATCCAGAGATGTCTACGATAATGCTGGATTCCGGATCAAGCCCGGAATGACGACGGAGAAATGATTGAAATATTTAATTGCCGGTGTAATAAATATTTCAATAGATCAGGCCGGACAGCAATAATGTTCTCGAATCTTGAATACAAATTAAGAGGTGGCTTTCATGAAGACACTCATCATCGGGATGGGAAACACTGGCATCATGCACGGCTGGGCGTTTTCAGAGTCGGGTATTGATATCACACACAAGGTAAGAAAAGGGAAAAAGGCCTTCTATGGCGACGGGGTAAAACTGGATGTTTATGACATGCGAAAGGGTTACCCACAAACTCGGCAAGCGGTTTACATGCTGCCCTCGGATTGAAGCATACGGTTGAGCCGACGTTCCTCCCCTATCGTGGTGGCAGCACCGTGCCCGGGATAAACAATCGTTTCATCAGGCAATGTCAGCAATTTTTCACGAATGCTCTCCTTCAGTTGTTTGGGGTCATGACCAGGGTAAAGTCCGGGGAGAAGGATTCCAATCCTGCGCCTGAACAATGTGTCACCACTGAAGACAACACCGTGCCCCCAGAAACTGATACCATCTGAACTATGTCCTGGTGTATAAAGCACCGAGAAGTGTAAATCGTCAATATCTATGGTATCGCCATCCTTCAGTAAGATATCAGGCTGGAAGGGCAGTTCAAAGGGAACGAATACCAACCCTTTCATTATCTGGCTCGTTTTAGGGGATGCTTTTATATTGCCGGTATCAAAGACGGCCAATTGAGCCTTCGTGTTCTTCTTGACTATATCAAGAGCGCTAAAGTGATCAATATGCACATGAGTGAGTACAATCAAAGAGACCGATATGTTCAATTCCTCTACCGCCTCTGAAATATATTTCGCCTTAACGCCGGGATCAATAATCATGCCGCGTTTAGTCGTTTCAGAGGCCACAATGTAACAGTTTGCAGCAATTGAATCACCATCAAGCACCTTGACAATCATTTTTCCGTATTCCTGAATTGGTTTTGAATGATTTATACAATAAAATAATTACTTTTTCCTCTAAAATAATCTCCTGAACGAAATATCTGATTCCCCTCCTCTTTCCATAAAGATAAGTTAGGTCTCCCTGAAATTTGATCATAATCATACTTATATTGTTTTTCCCCTTGATTTTCATAAGCTTATCGTTTATCTTTTTTTAACATGCGTGCTTGCCGCTAAAGGGGTTTTTACCAGAAGATGTGGACGTGTAACACATTGGGATAATTCCTTCGTAACCTTGGCTACAACATATTACAATTCCTGATCACGATCCGATAAAGATTGGAACTTTAAACCACATACTTAATGATGTGGCGGAATATTTGAAGCTTAATAAATATAACATTATCAAGCGGACAGAAAAGCAAGTACCCGAAGGAAGAGATATAATTGTCATTTGATGGTGGATGAGGTATAAGAAATCTCATATGAAACAAATGATGAGTTTTGCGGGACGGTTTCTCTATTTTTTGATGGGCTGGCGGCTTGAGCCGATTCCGTCCTATTTTTCCAGCAAGCATGTAATAATCGGTTTCCCCCATACGTCCAACATGGATGCCGTCAGGGCCTTCACGGCCTTTCGGATTATAAGGCGAACCGGCCATATCATGGTAAAAAAAGAATGGTTTTTCTGGCCCATGTCTTTTGTTCTTAAAAGCCTCGGCGGTATTCCGGTCAATCGCGGTTCCTCCCAGGGCGTTGTGGAAGAGATGGTGGATGTTTTCAATAAAAGAAAAGAGTTTCTTCTGGCAATCGTGCCTGAGGGAACTCGAAAAAAGACGCCGACCATAAAAACGGGATTCTGGCATATCGCCAGGGCCGCCAAGGTTTCCATCATTTGCTGGTATCTGGACAATGAAAAAAAAACAGCCCGATGGCTGGGAGAAATTGTTCCGGGTGAAGACAAAATTGAGGACTTGATCCGGATAC
>JAPLJQ010000170.1 GCA_026388495.1 Deltaproteobacteria bacterium
CTTCCTTTATTTCTGCAACAGACCTGAGTTCGAACGCCGTACCACGATATGTATGGCAGAAGGTGCACTTATTCCAGGGACAATTCCTTGTTGTCCTGATAAGAAGACTTTTTGCCTCGCTTGGCGGCCTTATCGGCCCCTGTTCGAATGAAAATTCCTCTCCCATCTTTCTACGCCTCACAAAAAGGTTACGCGTTAATCAAAATCACATACGTCACTTAAAACAAAGGCCTTCCCATGCCGGAAAGGCGCCATCACAGGCAAGCCGGATTTACTTCACACTGATAAGAAACAGGTGACAATCGACGCATGACACTCGAAGAGACAGAACCTTTGTCACCTGTGGAACCTCCCATTACGGAAGGAAAAAGAGGGGGTTTCGGGATTTATTTTTATGCCGGACCTCAAAGTTTATGTATGCTTCACTCCCTCTTTCGATCTGTCCGGGAAAGGCAATCCGGCTTCCCCGTTTAACCCGGTCATCCACCTTCACCATCCTGTTGTTAAGGTGCGTATAAACAGTCGCATAATTGTCTTCATGTTTTATAATAATCGTTTCTCCAAAATCTTTTAAAGGGGCGGAAAAAATAATCGTGCCGCCAGCCGATGCAAGAACAGGCGTCCCTTCTCTGGCAGATATTCTGATGCCGTTATAATACATTCCGTTCAGCTGGATACCAAACTTTGAACGGACTTTTCCCTTCACGGGCCAGATAAAGCGATCTCGATCAAATTTTATTTTTTCCGACTCTCCGCCATTGTCTTTTGGTTTAATCCTTTCATATTTCTGTTCCAGACCCGGCTTTACCGATATTTTGCCGTTCAGTCTGGATACGTTCTCTTTGTCTTTCGTCTTGGTAACCTGGTGCGATTCACTTTTTCCATCAGCAGGTACGCTCGCATCTTCTGATACGGGAGTCCTTGAAGACAATCTTATTCGATCCGGAGGTGAATCCTTCAAAGATGATCTCTCCGATTTTGATTTTAACGGTATTCTCCCAACCTTTTTTTTCTCTTTTTTCGGTGCTTCCGCAGGAGGAATGTTCTTTTCTGTTTGAACATTTTCTACGGTTGTTCCAGCCGAAGCCGCTTGCGTCATGACATCTTCAACGATCTGATTTGCATCCGGGATAAAGATAACACTGCCCACCTCTATCAGATTCGGATCCGTGATATTGTTGACTTCTGCAAGGTCCTGAATATTGACCCTGTAAGCTCTGGCCACATTCCAGAGGGTATCGCCACTTTTTATACGGTGATAAACCCCTCTGGGTTGTGCGGTTTTGACATGATACGCCGTGCAGGAATATAAAAACAGACTGACAAGAAGCAGCAGTGCAAATTTCAGGCGCCGGGGCACATTAAATTCAGAACACCTCATGGATGTCGTCTCAATATTCCCATCCGTGATCTCCAATAAGATCAACAAAACGGCATCCGCCCAGGTCCTCTTTCTTCAGATCATTTACATCTTCGGACAGACGGGTCACCTTCATCAGGACCTGAGAATGACGACCGCCAACGGGTATAACCACTTTTCCTCCGACAGCAAGTTGCCCGACCAGTGTTTTTGGAATGTTCGGTGCACCTGCTGTAACAATAATGGCATCAAACGGAGATTCTTCCTTCCATCCATATGACCCGTCCCCAACACGGATTGCGACATTAAAGTAATTCAGAAAATCAAGAAGTTTTCTCGCTCCACTGGCGAGAGATGCGATACGTTCAATGGAGAATACTCTCTCGGCCAGCTCCGCCAATATGGCAGTTTGATATCCGGAACCCGTGCCGAGTTCAAGGACTTTTTCATTTCCTCCAAGCTCCAGCGCCTCCGTCATGAGCGCCACTATATACGGTTGGGATATGGTCTGTCTTTCGTCAATAGGAAGAGGATTATCATTGTATGCCTGATCCCTCAATGCTTCGTCCACGAAAAGGTGTCGGGGCATTGTTTCCATGGCCTTCAATAATCTCGGATCCCGAATGCCTCTTGATCTGATCTGGGAATCCACCATTCTCAATCTCTGTTTTACATATCTATCCATTAATCGTCCCGAAGTTGTTTCTTTCTTGGAGGGATTCTGTATACATCTTCAATCCAGTGGTGTCGATTCATTCCCATTGCCTCCCTGGTAACGACCAGATAATAGTATCTCAATTTGGCATGTTCTCTCGCTCGATTGAATTTACCGATTTCTACATTGATTTCTTTTAATATTTGTCGCCTCAAAAAAACAAGCTCACCATCACCATACTGCGCACGGCATTTTTCGACAATTTGATCGAGATGGCTTAACCGTTTTTCAATAATCTCTTCAATCCCGCGGAGTTTTTCAATGGCAGCGGAAACCTTCTCACCGGCCCGCCCGAGAAGTGCTGCCCTCTCCTGCAGGAATTCTTCCTTCAGGATGTCTTCGGGAGGTTTTTCTCTGCCCGTTTTGATCATAAAAAACAGCCCGCACTTTTTGCTTATTTAATCCCCCTATTATCACTTAACAGCTTAATTTTCAATATAAAAGACCTTCCCCTCCCCCCCGGAATATCTGCGAGAATCATGCAGGCCTTTGTAATTGACATATAAAGGCTTTTTCCTTATATTAATGCCATATAAAGCACAACGACGTGAAGCTCACCGTCAACAGGGAGTGGTTTTCCGGCACAGAGGTTATGTTATTACTCCGGCAACAGAAAGGATTTAGATCATGGACGTCAGGATTAACAAATCTACATTGTCCCTTGTTGAGGGAGATATTACCAGCGAGGAAACAGATGCCATCGTGAATGCAGCCAATGCCAGGCTTGCGGGGGGCGCCGGTGTCGACGGGGCTATTCATCGGGCCGGCGGTCCTTCTATCATGGAAGAATGTCGAAAAATAGGAGGTTGCCAGACAGGCCAGGCAGTGATTACCACCGGCGGCAGCTTAAAGGCGAAATACGTTATCCACACCGTGGGCCCCGTTTACCAGGGCGGGGTTAAGGGGGAATCCCATCTCCTGAAGAGCGCCCACCTGGAGAGCCTCAAGCTTGCTTCCGCGAAAAGACTGAAAAGCATTGCCTTTCCGGCCATCAGTACGGGAGTCTACGGATACCCCGTGAATGAAGCCGCTCACATTGCTTTAAAAACGGCCATCGATTACCTCAACGAACATGACGACCTTGAACTCGTTCGTTTTGTCCTGTTCGGACGTAAAACCTACGACATTTTCACCGATGAGTTGAGAAAACTGATTTAATCGTTTTTACTCTTTTCCATAAAGCCTTCTGAAGATGGCGCTCATAATCTGGACCGCGTCTTGAATGCCCCGCCTTGTCAGCTTCCTTACAGGAAGCCCCCGAGGCCTTTCGCCTCTTCCATCAAAATAATAATGATATTATATCAATATTTTCGTTGAATCATAAGGTGGACAGGGTACAGAAATTCCCCTGCCTGCCTGTTTTTTTCCCTCCGATATAACTTGAAACGACTAA
>JAPLJQ010000483.1 GCA_026388495.1 Deltaproteobacteria bacterium
AAGCACGGCGGCTTCGCTCTGGAGCCCAAAGAGTTTACGTAAGAACTTCACTGCTTGCTCTTTAGTTTTCCGATACGGCTCGGGTGCGCCGATTAAAAACAGATAATTCACGATAATATCGGCGTGGGAGATCGCTTGTCCGCGCTTACCAGTCGTCCAGGCGATCTTTTTTGCCGCCGCGCTCCGCTTGCCTTCCCGGTATAACGCCCCAGCCTCGTCAATGACGGCAAGAAGTCCTTTGGCGTGGATGTTGGCTTTGGTGAAGTGAACATCAAGAGCCTGGTAATCCCGCAAAGCTCGGAGAATCGTTTCTGCCTGGTCTGCGGTCAAAGTGATCTTTCGTGTAGGTTTTTTAGATTTGTTTTTCAACGGATCAAGTGCTGCATTCAGGGTTGCGTGCCGGTTGCCCCATACGGCCCGCTCGGTGGTGCAACGCAGAAGCTCACGTCGGCGGAAGCGATAATCCCCGCCTTCCTTCGCCTCTGGCTTGGGAAGTCCGGCAACATTGCAGTCATAAAGATATAGTTGGTTTTTCATGATCCGCCTACAGAAACACCTTATAACCAATGTTCAACGCCTTCCCCAGACGCTTTGCCATTTCCTTGCCGATGGTCCGCTTGCCGTTTTCCATCATTGAGACATGGCGCTGGGGAATGCCGATCTTGTCGGCTAATTGCTTCTGCGTGATCCCTTCCTTATACCTCGATCCGCGCAAACAGACGCCCGGCAGTTCTTCATCAGAATGCTCAGGGAACAGTTCCCGCCATGATACATATTCTTCAGAAGCATTCATGAAGCCCAAGGGTTTCAGGCTTTCAATGGCCTGTTCTCGCTTCTCAACGGGCCCGATAAATCGGAGTTCAATGCTTTTGGTAGGGTGATTTTTCGTGAGTCCCGGCATATAGCACCTCAATCAATTTAACTTTCTTGTTTATGACTTCCCAAATGGCAACATACGTTGGGTGTCCCTTCTTCAAATGGCAATGATGGATGTTTTCTCCCAACCTTCCATAGTTCGGCCATTCATGCCTTGCAGGTCCGTCTTTTCGTATGGAAGCTAATAGAGCATTCAAAGCATCTCTGACATTGTGTGGCAGCTTTTCAACCTGCTTTTTAACTTTCCGCTTTGCTATGACATCCCACATCATAATTCATCCTATATATCAATTATTGATATTTTACAAGGCTTATTTTTTGAAGTTCACCACTATAACTTTTTTATCGAGACCCTGTGCCTTGAAGTCAAAAACGGGGTTTTTCTTCATGATCCGATCCTTATTTATTCAGCTCGATCACTTCACCCTTCTTTTTCTTTGCTATCGACTTTTCAAGATTCTTTGTGGCGTCTTGAAGGGTGCCTTTTGAAAGGTGACTGTACCGTTCCGTTAATTGAATGCTGCCATGCCCAAGGAGCTCCTTGATAACGTAAAGGTTAGTACCGTTTTCTGCATGCCAGCTTGCGAACGTGTGCCGCAGGGAATGGAAGCATAGGCGTTGTCGCTTATCGGTTATATTTTCATTTAACTTCAGATCCTCAACAACATGTCGGAAGAGGGGAGGGATCTCGCCATACAGCTTCATTTTCCTTTGAAAAAAGACGAGATCATTTCTTTTAGATCGTTTCATCCCGAGAAACATCGATCGGAGTTGGTCTGTCATAAAGGCGGTCCGGGACTTGCCGGATTTTGTATCGAGGATTGCGATAATTCCCCGATCAGTATCGACACAACCCCATGTCAGTGACAATATTTCCGACGCACGCATGCCCGTATGTAGCGATAGCAGCGCCATCCGGCTAACGGTTTCGTTTTTTTCCTTGAGTTTTACGAGCAGCAGATCCGCCTCTTCGTGACTGAAAAACCCCTGCCGCTTGTTGTCAAATTTTGGCAGTTTGACGCTCCGGGTGGGGGATTCGGCGGTCACAAACCCGGATCTCCTCGCCATGTTCCATGCCTGTCGGAATGTTGCCAGCACATATTGAACTGTTCGCGGAGATTTGCCGATATCCAACATTTTTTTCTTGATACGTTCGATATCAAAGGAGGTTATCTCTCTTAAAATTTTTGTGCCGATAATGGGGGAAGTGCACATCCGGAAGTGAATGTCATAGTGCTCATTCTTGGTGGATAGGAAGATAGGTCTTTTTGAAATAATCATTAAAGGTTATATTTGCAGTTTCTTCGTGATCACGGCGGTCGCGCTCGATATCGCGGCTTTCCTTTAATGTCTGCGGCCCTTGGCCAGCCTTTATACTTTCTCTCAATTTTTTGAGATGACCATAGGCCTTCTCGGCCGAATATCCCGCCGACGCCCACCCCAGTCCCTCCTCTCTGTCTACGCCCCGGAGCTTATATCTAATGGTAAAATACCGGTCAAACTGGAGTCCATGTTTCCTTGAATCATGCTTTCGATATCTCACGCCGGGAAAATTTGTCTTGATCCATTGAGCCATCGGTTTTTCCCTCCATATTTGGTAATTAATTCAATCATTATTCTCGATACCGCGGGACTATAGCGGGACAAAATTAAAAAAATGAATGCGTATGCCCCGGATATTTGCTCGAGTATCCCACGTCCATATTTTGTCCCGCTCCTGTCCCGCTTTTTTGCCTGAAATGGTTTGTTTGTAAATGACGCTATTTGAAAGTAATTTAGAGGTAAATGCTTTATTTGTCAAGACAAATGTGAGCTTAAATGGGGTTGTTTGAAAGTTGAAAAAACAGACTTAAAATCCCTCGATACCTGGTATCGTGCCGGTTCGATTCCGGCCCCAGGCACCAAATAAATACAAGGGCTTGCATGGTTCACGATGACCGGTAAGCCCTTTTTCATAGCCATTCTGACAAAAAATGGGACCCCAATTTACGTTTGACCCTGGTGGTGTGGAGGATCCCCTGGAGGGACGACTGCGCTATATGATTTTGAAAAACCCTATCGTTGTGAAGCGGCTTGAAAGAAAGAGTAACGGATGAACTGTGCGGGCGCCATAGGCGATCTGTACGAGTGACTTATTAGCCTGTGATTGCAATGTATTCTGCAACGGCATGTGCTTTTGGAATAGGTAGGTGATCTTCATTTAAACCTTGGATATGCAATTCAATTTCTCCATGCATTTTTT
The DNA here is from genome assembly GCA_026388495.1 of Deltaproteobacteria bacterium. Taxonomy (GTDB): domain Bacteria; phylum Desulfobacterota; class Syntrophia; order Syntrophales; family UBA2185; genus JAPLJQ01. The sequence goes on from JAPLJQ010000483.1 coordinate 3,119, forward strand.
TCGCAGCCTGATCTTTTGTTTTTCCTGTTGCTACACAACCAGGAAGATCGGGGGAATATGCAGAATAATTTGCATTGGCTTTTTCAATCATTATTAAAAACCTTCGCATACTGTATCCTCTCTATTTCCTCTCAGATTTCTTTATCCCTGTCTGTTTGAATACACTATTCAAAGTTCCTGGGGCCAAATCATCACCATTTCCAATCCTCCCCCTCATTTTTTCCTTTACGTTTTGACTTACGATAATCCAGAAATTCTAAAATCGGCCAGAGCAATATCAGATAATAAAAATTACCATAAAACAAAAGCACCGGTATCAAGAGTAGGGTGATGCAGAAAAGGATTTTTATAACATTGTCAGTCAAGACAAAATCCAATGTTCTGTTGATTCTTTTAAATACATTCATTTACTCACATCCCCTTAATCTTCTGCGCTTTGTTTTGGGTTTCAGTTCATCCCCTTTGCTCTCTAAACGTTCAAGCGCTAAAAAAAGATAAGGCGGGATTTCCCTGACTCCCCGTTCCCACATTGAAACCGCCTGATTAGTAACGCCCAGGACAGACGCTAATTGTGCCTGTGACCAATCGTTTTTTACTCTCCAGGTTTTTAATTGTATCGGTTCCATGGTTATTAAGTAAAACATTGTTTCATAATAGTCAAGGGGAATTAATCAGAAAATGTAATTTTATTTTGTTCGATCCATTTATTCATATCTTCAATGTTAATGAGCACCCAGCGCACGTCTTTTACGCAAGAGAGGTTCCCGCCCCATACCATTTCACGAACTGCCCAGACCGTCCGGACTAAGTAGATCGAGGCTTCCGGTATGGAGTAAAGCCGTTTTGCTATCGGTATCTTTGAATTTGAAATCAAATGGATCGCAACCCCATGTCTTTCTGGCAAAATGGGGACCCCCTTTTTTAGCCTGACCTGGTGGTAGTTGGATCCCCTTGGGGGAACGGCAGCGCGATATGAGAGTAGTGTGAAGCATTAGGATTCTCTGCTCATTTTCTCCAGTAGTTATCTGCCGCCTCGTACTCTTTGATCAGGTCGTCTTCCACTTCCTTGCGGAATGATCCAAACTGATCATCGCTCATTATTTCAGGTACAGAAAAGATTGAGCCGAATCGAAAAAGAACCCTGCTGAATGGTTTGGGCACCATGAAATGATCCCAACTGTTCATTATCCAAGCGTTTTCATAAGAAACGATACCGGGGCAGATAACTGCATCAGTGCTCCGGGCCAATGAGATGAGGCCTGGTTTGATGACACAGGGCGGCCCGGTAGGGCCATCTACGATGTGGCCGCCAATATGGTGCTCGATGACTCCCTGTACCATGACTTGAAGAGCCTCCTTACCACCCCGGGAGCTCGATCCCCGCACTGGAATCCATCCGATGTGCTGGACGACCTTGGAAATGAAATCCCCGTCTCGGCTCTGGCTGATCATGATGCAGGGCGAACATTTAAAGATCCGCGGAAGGAAAAAGCCGCCAAAAAACCGTTGATGCCAACTGGAAACGACGATCCGTCCCCCGTTTTCCAGATGCTTCTGAATCTTCTCCGTGCCCTCGAATTGCACGCGGAGGGTCTTGGCGTAGAGATCTAACAAGTAATAGATGATTGACGTAAGAAAAGTGTTTAATAATAAGTATTTTATTTCCTTTGCAGCAGCCATGAGCAGATTTCCTTTTCCTTTTTATCCATTGATAAAGACATGCTCTTCGGCAATTTATAAGACATTGCTTTTCCGAAATGAGATTATAAGAAGAACGACCACATGTGTCAAAAGAATTTTGACCACAAAATATGGGGCGCGGTATTGGTGATGATGGAATGTGTGTATCGGGTTGGTCAATCTTCCAGTTGAGCAATCCGATTTGGACCTGTTTCACCTGTTACGAGGGGCTTTTTTCGGCAGATTTCAGATAGCCCTCTCCAGCACACCTCTTTTCTATCAGGCGTTAATGAGTGTATGAATGCATCCCGGAAATAGTCGGAACCTTGATAGAGCTGATCA
>JAPLJQ010000412.1 GCA_026388495.1 Deltaproteobacteria bacterium
CCGCCTCTTCCGTGGGCATGGCCAGGGCCTCATCGTAGGAGCTGGTGTGGAGGGACTGGCACCCGCCCAGGACCGCGGACAGCGCCTCATAACCGGTGCGGAGGATGTTCAGGAATGGCTGCTGGGCCGTAAGGGAGCACCCCGCCGTCTGCACGTGATAGCGAAGCATCCAGGAACGGGGGTTCTTTGCCTGGAAACGCTCCCTCATGATCCGGGACCAGATCCGCCGCGCCGCACGGAATTTGGCGACTTCCTCGAAGAAATCCTGGTGGGCGGCGAAGAAAAATGAAAGACGCGGGGCAATGTCATCCACGCCGAGCCCCGCATTCCGTGCCGTTTCCACGTATGTGATGCCGTCCGCGAGGGTGAAGGCCACCTCCTGGACAGCCGTACATCCGGCCTCCCGCATGTGATAGCCGCTGATGCTGATGCTGTTCCACTGAGGCATGTTCTTCGCGCAGAAACCGATGATGTCGGCCACGATCCGCATGGCCGGACGGATGGGAAAGATGTAGGTTCCCCGGGCGACGTACTCTTTGAGGATATCGTTCTGCACGGTTCCCCGGAGCTGCTCCGGGCCGATGCCGTTCCGGCCCCCGATCGCAAGGTACATGGCCGTGAGGATGGACGCCGGGGAGTTGATGGTCATGGATGTACTCACCTGGTCCAGGGGTATCCGTTCGAACAGGACGCCGAGGTCGCGCATGGAATCGATGGCCACGCCGACCTTGCCCACTTCGCCCAGGGCCAGGGGGTGGTCCGAATCATACCCGATCTGGGTGGGGAGGTCGAAGGCCACGCTCAGACCCGTCTGCCCCTGCTCCAGGAGATACCGGAAACGGCGATTCGTGTCCTCGGCGGAGCCGAACCCGGCATACTGGCGCATGGTCCAGAATCGGCCCCGGTACATGTTGGTCTGGATCCCCCGGGTAAAGGGATGCTGGCCGGGGAAGCCCAGATCCCTCAAGTAATCAAGACCGGAGACATCCGCCGGCGTATAGAGCGGGTTCACCGGCAATCCGGAGATGGTTTCAAACCGCGCCTTCGCTTCCGGCGCCTTGGCGAGCTGTTTTTGGAGACTGCCGTTCCACTTCTGGAATCCACTCGCGATCGCTTCTACCTTGTCCCTGTCAAACATGATTCACCTCGCTACGAATAATATCCGTAATTCCCCTTCCAGCACGGGCTGAAAATCAAACGTCAATGCCCTTTATCATGGCGTCATGAGTGGTTTCTTCAGGATCTCATGCACCCGGGCTCGGCTGGGTTATTCTCGGAGAAAAGATTGATAAGAACCTCCTTTTTCAGGGCGGGAGTATATGAAGAAGGATCTGGTGTGTCAATGTAATATTGACATGTAATATTGACATGGAATATTGGTATGAAATAGCGGCATTCAGGCAGACCTATCCTTCACGCCTCAAATCAGGTCGCTTAGAATTCTTTCCACGACCCGCTTCTGCCGGCAAGGGGGAAAGAAATGACGGCGTTTGCAGGAGAAGGCAAGCTGAGTTTTACTTATAATGGGGTGTTTTTTGTTATGAGTTGTTTTTGTATCAGGCCAGCACCCTCGTCCATTCGTTCAATGAGGTTACGCCTGAGATGACTTGATTGAAACCCTGCATCTGCAAGGAGGTCAGCCCTTTTTCTTCAGCTTTTGTTCTTATCTCGAAAGCTGATTTTCCTTCCAGGATTAATTCTTTGATCTCGTCCCACAACGGCATAACCTCATATATGGCGATCCTTCCTTTGTATCCCGTATTATTGCATGCTTCGCATCCCTCTCCCTGGACAACATGATGGTCTTTAATGTTGAATCCGTAATTCCTTAATACATTTGTTTGCAGGTCGGTCGGGGTAGCTTCAATCTTGCACTTTTCACAAACTTTTCTAATCAACCGTTGAGCGACGATCAGATTGATGGAAGAGGTGATCATATAGGGTTCGATGCCGATATTGATCAGTCGGGTAATGGTCTCGGGAGCATTATTCGTATGCAGCGTGCTCAATACAAGATGACCTGTCAGGGCAGCCTTAAAGGCAATTTCTGCGGTTTCCAAATCCCTGATTTCTCCCACCATGATAATATCAGGATCCTGTCTTAAAAACGTTCTCAGGGCACGAGCAAAATTCAGATCTATCTTGGTGTTCATTTGAAATTGGTTAATGCCATTTAAATTATATTCTATGGGATCTTCAGCGGTTGATATATTGCGGGTCCCATCATTTAAGTCGTTAAGCATAGAGTAAATCGTTGTTGTCTTTCCACTTCCTGTGGGCCCGGTAATCAGAATCATCCCCTTGGATTTGTACATGGCGGACAAAAGTATTGTTAAATCCTCTTTATTGAATCCTAATTTGTTTATATCCAGTACAAGGTTAGAATTATCCAGCAGGCGGAGTACGGTCTTTTCTCCATAGATTCCGGGAAAGGTAGAAACACGAAAATCCACAACGTTCCCATGGTTGCGCGCTTTAAACCTGCCATCCTGTGGAAGGCGTTTTTCGGAGATGTCCAGCCCTGACATTATTTTTATACGCGACGCTAAACCATTTGCATAACTTTTGGAGGGATTGAGCACCGTTACCAAAGTGCCATCAATTCTGAGGCGTACTCTCAATTCATTTTCATAAGGTTCGATATGGATATCGCTGGCTTTTTGTTTAATAGCTTCTTCGATAATCACATTGGCAAGCTTAATAATAGGGGCGTCCGAATCTTTCAGCTCTTCATGATAACTGATGGATTCTTGCTTTTCCTCAACAAGCTCCAGACCGCTATTCCAATCACCATTTTGCATGTTGCTCATGGCCTCATGATTGGTCGGCTTGTCGGTCTTAACTTTATAAAATTTTTCGATGGAATTAAGAAGATGATATTCTGCGGCAAGATACGGAATGACGGAATAACCGCTTATGAACTGAATTTCATTTAATATTTGCCAGTTGTTCGGATCCATCGTGGCCGTATGTAACTTCCCGCGCTCTGCTTTGAAGGGCAGAACCTGATAACGGCCGACATACTTTTCCGGTATGGTATTCAATATATTTTCAGATATTTTCTTCATGGATGACAGGTTAACAGTCCGGCAGTTTTTGTGTTGTTGAGCCAGGCACTGAGTCAGAACGGATTCATCCACTAAATTCAGAGCCCCAATATTGTATTGAAGACTATTGCCGTTTTTGTTTTTGGCTTTCAACGCCTCCTGCAATGCTGCTTTGGATATTTTGTTGGAGTCGTACAATCTGCCGCCGACCGTTTCATTAATGAGATAGCTGTCAAGCTTGTTTAGTGAAGAACATACATTGCGTAAACAATTTGTAACAGCCAGATATGTATCAACATGGTGCTCTTTTTTTAACCAGTTGGTCAGGGTATCCGAAGTCCTCTGAAAATTTTCTTTTAACGTGTCAAATGCTTCCAGGGTTGCCGTGACATGCTCAAAACTCTCGGCAACTTTTTTTCTCATGGTAATGGATTTATTATCGATTTTTGAGGAAACATCTTCTATGAAGGTTTCCATTTCATCGCTTTTACCGCAAGAAATTAAATCATTTATATATTCTGTAACTTGTGCCTCATCATTCACGAGCCACTTTTTGTTTTGCCAGTCATGGATTATTTTCTCTTCGATACTTGGTTTTCCATGAATAGGCTCATCGGCATGGTTTTTATGATCCTGTTGATCCAATTCAACCATGTTTGTGCCCGGCGGTGCTAACGGATTTTCATCATTATTAATGTCAAAAGCATTTATTCCACGGCCGTGTCCATCCTCCTTAAAATCTTTTGACACTTTTTTATATTTAAACTCATTAAGCCGTATCGTGGAAACGTTGCTGTCTTTTAGAGCCAATGCAACATCTTCATTCTTGCTGTCAAGCCGAGGTTTTTGGATCATTGCCTTTATGAAAATCATATAATCGCTCCGGGACAGTCCCCGATAAAAGGATATACTATCGATAGCCCTTTGATCGAGATCCAGAGCAAAATTGGTGGGTAGATTATTTTTAGATTCGATCGGAATATCGTCCACCAATAATTTACTGCCATTTACACTTAACGTTAATATATTTTTGTCTTTGAGATGATATGCTAACGCTTCATACGAATTATTGAAGATCTCTATAGCGATGGGATGGTCTTCTGGATATGCACCGGTGCTCTTGATGGCAAGCTGAACCTGATTAATGGTATCGAGGAATAATTCATTTTTATTATCTCGTGGTTTCATTTTTCCTCCAACCAGAGTTACCCTGGCAAAAAGCAGCTCCTGCTTGGTTGTTTAACCCTGTATCATATAGTTGATCAGCCTCGGTCTTGAAGTAACAATAATGGATGACGTTTTTATCGTGGTGTAAAAAATTGCTTCTTTTGAATTCAGGCTACCAGAACAAAACTGGAATTCAACAATAATTATGCATTGGGTGTGAACTGCGACACAGGTTGGGTGTGAAATATTTCACACTGCGACAGTCAGCAATTTTGATGTGAGCTTTAGTTATTTCACCTCGACTCCACCGCTGGTGGAGGGGTCAAGGGGATCCATCATTCATCGAGCGATTGTTTTCATTTGGTGCCTGGGGCGGGAATCGAACCCGCACAGCCTCAAGGACCGAGGGATTTTAAGTCCCTTGCGTCTACCAATTCCGCCACCCAGGCCTAAAGCACGACGGGGAAAATCTATATGCTTTCCGGAAATTGGTGTCAAGAAATTCATTCCCCGCCGCGTTACGGTGGGATGACTGATCTTCAAGCCTATCCTGCATACCGATTCCAAAGCGATCTTTTGATGGAAATTTTCCGCAATTTGTGCAAACGTGCCGCATTCGCTGAAGGCCGATATTCCTATGAACAGTCTGAAAGAAACACCCGACATCCTGATTGCCGGCGGGACGCTTCTGACGATGGCGCCACCCGAGGAGATCGTCAAGGACCCGGTCATCGGGATCCGTGACGGCAAGATCGACTTCATCGAAAAGGGGAAAATTTCTGCCGGTCATTACGGAGCGGTCCGCGAGATCATCGACGCCTCGGGCTGTCTCGTACTGCCGGGCCTTGTGAACACACACACCCATCTTCCAATGGCTCTTTTCCGGGGCCTCGCCGACGATCTCCCTTTGATGACCTGGCTCAACAACCACATCTTTCCCGCTGAGAAACATTTTATCAATCGGGAGACCGTTTATACAGGCGCCCTGCTGGCCATCGCCGAAATGATCCTCTCCGGAACCACGACCTTCTGCGACGGGTATTTTTTCGAAGGGGAGGTCGGCCGGGCGGCGATCGCGGCGGGAATGCGCGGTGTCATCGCTCAGGGATTTATCGATTTACCGACGCTCAACCCGCCCGGACATTCCGAAAAGGCCGCGATTGCGGAACGGTTCATAGAGCGATGGCGTGGCCGCTCGTCCCTCATTACGCCGGCCCTGGTCTGTCACTCCCCTTATACATGCTCGCCGGACACCCTGTGTACCGTCAAGGACGTGGCGCGCCGCGCCGGGGTCACCTTTCAGATCCATCTGGCGGAGACCCGTGAGGAGGTCCGCCTGATCCGGAAGCGCTACGGCAAGAAGTCGGTTCAGCATCTCCGCGATTTGGATCTCCTCGATCAAAACACCATCGCCGCGCACTGTATCTGGCTGGACGCTGAGGAACTCGACCTTCTCGCGGCAGGCCGGGTCAAGGTGGCGCATGACCCGGAGAGCAACATGAAACTCGGCGCAGGCGTTGCCCCCGTGCCGGAGATGCTGCGCCGCGGGATCGATGTGGGGCTGGGAACGGACGGTTGTGCAAGCAACAACGACCTCGATCTTTTCGGTGAAATGGGGATGGCCGCGAAGCTTCACAAGGTTTTTTCAGGAGACCCAACCGTCCTGACGGCGGAGAGGGTCGTCGAGATGGCGACCATCGGCGGGGCGCGCGTCCTCGGGATGGCGGACCGGATCGGTTCCATCGGCCCGGGCAAGGAGGCGGACATCATCCTGGTGGACATGAGAAAACCGCATCTGACACCCCTTTACAACCCCTTTTCGCACCTGGTCTATGCGGCAAGCGGGGCCGA
>JAPLJQ010000493.1 GCA_026388495.1 Deltaproteobacteria bacterium
TTCGCCCGTGTGTTCAAAGCGAAAAGAAAGGACGGGAAATATGTCGCAGTTAAGATCCCCATCTCTATGGACGCAACGACCGGAAAATCGTTTATCGCCGAGATGCAGAACTGGACGAAACTCTCACATCCCAACATCGTCAAACTCTACGATTTCAATATTATGCCGATGCCCTATTTTGAGGAAGAACTCTGTGACAGTGCACTTGCAGATCAGAATAAACCAATTGAAAGTGAAGAAGCTGCATGGATCCTGTTCAATATCTGTGAAGGGCTCAAATTTGCACATGCCCAAAAGATTATCCACCGCGACTTAAAACCCCAGAATATCCTCCTCGTTAATGGGGTGCCGAAGATTTCCGATTGGGGACTATCCCGGATTATTTCCGAATCAACTTCAACAACTGTCACGTCGTTCACGCCATACTATGCAGCGCCGGAACAGATCAATAACAGAGTAAAAGACGAACGGACGGATATCTGGCAGCTTGGCGTGATTCTATACGAGCTAGTGACCGGGGTATTACCCTTCAAAGGTGACAGCATGATTGAAATCGGGATGAATATCGCCACAAAAGATCCTATACCCCCCAGTGAACTAAAACCTGATGCAAAAGTTATTGATGCTGTGGTATTGAAATGTCTCCAGAAAGATCCGGCAAAACGTTACCAGTCTGTCCTTGAACTGCAAAAAGATCTTGCAACGTATCTGAGGCAAAATTACACAGAGTTATTGAAAACGAGTGTGAGCGTTCAGGATTTCACCCGATCTGCGTCCTATTGTGGGGATCTCGTCATGATTAATATGCACACCGGCGATATTCCGACCGCCTACAAGTTTCTCCTCGACCTCGTTAAATATTCCAAAGGCGATGTGAAGGTGGAAGCTCAGGAATTATCCGAACAAATTAAGATGAGAATGGAAGAAGGTGTGACAGAAATTCCGGACGAGCTTATTCAGAAGGCGGAGATCATCGTACATCAGGTAAGTCTGGAGTTCAGGAACAAGGGATAACGAAGAGGGAAACCTGTTCAAGGTTTGGTCACAAGGTCATAATTCCGCATCATCGGTAACGTACAACCTCTCACAAATTATATCGTAGATCTTGATTTACAGCAGTATAGAGACACTACTTTTAGCTCCCTCCAAAAACTACCATTCAGAAAGCTGCTGTAATTGCTTCTTTGAGCGAAATCCGAGAGAAATGACGAGATCGGGGTTTCACTCTGGCAGCTGGAATAATCTGAATGGCAATTGAATGAGAAAAGAGTTACCTTTATTGTCATTGCGGGCAATGTTGTCGATCAACTGATTGCCATGCTTATTGAATCTCCTTCCACTGGTAAGAAGAGATGCCCAAAGTGCGGGAGTTCTTTTTCGGGGACATCGGTGTTTTGTAAAAATTGCGGAACCCGTCTTACAGCTCAACAGAATGCCCCAAACTTTTCCAGTCAGAATATCGGTGAAACCGAACAGTTAGTACCGGTTCCCGCATCAATAAAGACAGATCTTCAATCTAAAGAGGAACATACCTTTGATGAAGCATGGGACAACAAAGGGAATTCAATCCTGCAGAAATTTCTAAAACAAGGACGAGCTCGAAAAAACCCACCCCCACCTCTAACCGTCGTCACCGAAAGCCACTCTCAATCCCCATTACCGGAAATCCCGCTCACCATCCTCCGCGCCTTCGAGTTCTATGGCGGAAACATCCGGGTGAAAATCTCCGTGAAGAATCCATCGCAGTCAGCCGCGCTTGATGTCGTACTCGATTGGGAAGTAGATGAGACAACACTCTATTTTGAGAGGCATGAGCCGGAGTACCCGCTGAAGAAAGGGATGATCCAGCTCGGTAACATTCTTCCCGGAACCGATAAAACTGTCGGCCTCATTTTCGAGCCACTCATTTGCGCCAAGGAGGGGACGGCGGTGAACTGCCGTATCGATCTCAAGGATGCTGCCGGACAGCCCCATTCGCAATACATGGAGCCCTTGAAGATTCAGGTAATCTGCCCCATCTTTGAGACAACGCGTCAGCTCAACATCGCCCAGCTCCGGGAACTTGTCGAAGCACTCCCAATCCGGCATAACAAAGTTTACACCATCCCGCGGGCGCTTGATCTGCATGAAACACTCGCGCTCTGCAACGAGGCGGTGCAGTTCAATGATGTCCGGCACATCAGCACGCTCCGGAAGGATGAGATGTACGAGGCGTGGTATGCCGGCACGACAAAGATCTCGCAGCGCGATCTGGTAATCATCGAGCTCACAGTGGCGGGCGATGACGCGAAAGACATTACCGGGCTTCTCGCCGAGATTCATCGGAACCTGATGGCGAAGTTTGCCGGCAGGAATGCAATTCAGCCAGTGCTGAACATCCGGATCAAGGACAGCGTCATCCAGCGGAGCGATCTCCTGAGCTTCTGCAATCTGGATGGGACGTGCGGCGGTGACGTGGTGATTGAGGACAGCGTCCTTATCCGGTCAAACGTTGGTGGGGGCGGGAACCGGGGATAACAAGTGGGGAAGCCCCGCCATTGCGGTTCTGTTGGCATCGCTCACGCGGGATGGGGAAAGTTTGCGGCAAAAAATCAGGGAATCATTCTTCCATCCAAATATAGATCACAACAAGACGATTGGTTATGTTCGCTCATCCTCACCTCGCTCCGGCTCGCTTCACATCACCTCCCTTGCTTTCCCGGAGTTGTCCTGTTGAGATGCAGTACGCCCACGGCTCATCGCGTTGCTCTGTTGCCGTAGGCTGCTCTCGCACGCACCTCACATCACGCCGTTGC
>JAPLJQ010000239.1 GCA_026388495.1 Deltaproteobacteria bacterium
CCGCTGTTTATCAGTTTGTCTGGCATGAGTTCTGTGACTGGTACCTCGAATTGATCAAACCAACCCTCTACGGCAAAGGTGATCCGGCACAGAGGAAGGCCACCCAGCAAACGTTGCTTACCGTTTTAAAGAATTCTATTAAACTGCTTCATCCTTTCATGCCCTTTGTAACCGAGGAAATATGGCAGACACTGACCAGGGATGGAAGCTCCATTATGGTCAGTGACTTTCCTGCAGGGGATGATTCTCTTCAGGATCTTCGGGCAGAGAAACAGATGCGCGTCGTCATGAACGTCGTGACCAGTGTCAGGAATATCCGGGGTGAGATGAACATCGCACCATCGAAGAAATTAAGAGCGGTGATTTCAGCTCCCGAAGAAGATCTCCGTGCGATCGTTACTGAGGGTAAAGATCATATTGTCAATCTGGCCAATCTTGAGGCACTGGACATCGGCGGAAAGATGGAAGAACCGAAGGATGCCGCCACCGGTGTGATCGGGTCGATCAGGGTATTTGTATTGCTGGAAGGGATGATGGATGTTGCCGGAGAACTCGCCAGGCTTGAAAAAGAGATGGGCAGGGTAACGAAGGACATTACGTTCATTTCAAAAAAACTGGCCAATCGTGATTTTATGGCGAAAGCCTCAAAAACGGTTATCGAGAAAGAGGAGGAGAAATTCAGGGCTGTTAAAGAAAAACATGTTGTCCTGGATGCGGCCCTGAAAAAACTTCGGGAGATGAGTGCGCCACATCATGCTTGACAGACGTGTCTTACACAGGCTCATTGGGTCAGCCTTCAGAGAAGATATCGGTTTCGGCGATATTACAACGACAGCCGTCCTCGCGGGGACAGAAACTGGCACAGCCAAGGCCATAGCCAAGTCTGAACTCGTCGTGGCAGGAATCGATGTTTTCAGGGAGGCATTTTCTTATCGGGACAGACAGCTGACCTTTACCGGCTATTTTACGGATGGTCAGAGGGCAGGGAAGGGGGAGATTCTTGCGGAAACATCGGGCGCCCTCGCGAGTATTCTCACGGCGGAGAGAGTGGCCCTCAATTTTTTTCAGAGGATGTGCGGGATTGCCACGCTGACAGAGAAGTACGTGGATCAGGTCAGGGGAACCCATGCAAAGATTCTCGATACGCGGAAAACAGTTCCCGGACTTAGATATCTTGATAAGTACGCCGTAAAAATCGGCGGCGGGTTAAATCATCGTTTCGGTCTTTATGACGGAGTGCTCGTCAAGGACAATCATATCGCTGCGGCAGGGGGTATTACCGAGGCTCTGGTCCGGGTGCGCGGCCGGATTTCTCATACGCTGAAGGTTGAAGTCGAGGTTAAAAATCTTCAGGAACTTGAAGAGGCCGTCGCCGCAGGAGCGGATGTGATCATGCTGGACAACATGACCATCGATGAGATGGGGAAAGCCGTTTCCTTCGTCAACGGAAGGGTTCCCCTTGAAGCATCCGGCAATGTCACGCTGGCGAATGTGAAAAAGATAGCGGAAACAGGGGTTGATTTCATATCTGTCGGAATGCTTACCCATTCGGTATCGGCAGCGGATATCTCTCTGAAGATCGAATGATTATTGTCAAAAAATTTCAAAGCTCTCGAATTTCAGCAATAATGACTGAAAGCTGACCGCCGTGTATGGATTTCAATGAACAGGCATTAACCAATCGTCTTTCAGGGAGGTACATCGGGAACGGGATTCGTTTTTTCAACGAAACGGAATCGACCAATGACATTGCCTTCGGTTTAGCCCTTGGCGGCGCCCCTGAAGGAACCGTCGTGATAGACGAACGCCAGACGAAGGGAAAAGGCCGATTGAAGAGGGTTTGGCAGTCGCCCCCGAATTGCAATCTATATACCTCCATCATCCTTAGACCGCAGACGGATCCTGCTTCAACGGCCCAGATCTCCTTGGTGAC
>JAPLJQ010000314.1 GCA_026388495.1 Deltaproteobacteria bacterium
ATTTTACGAACTCATCAACATTCACACCCTCGAAAAAAGTCGTATTTCGGCGCTGCTTGTCATTCCCGTGAAAACGGGAATCCAGTATTTTCATATATACACACTACCTGGATTCCCGCCTCCGCGGGAATGACAGGTTGGGGGACTTTTTACGAACTCATCAACATTCACACTTGCATGAAACAACATCCAAAGCGTTCTCTGTTGAGGGAAAGACCACGAAAAAGATAAAAATCGGAATCAGTTCCTGCCTTTTGGGGAACAACGTTCGTTACGACGGCGGACATCAGCATGACCGGTATATCACGGACACCCTGGGGCGATACGTTGAGTGGCTTCCCGTTTGCCCGGAAGTGGAGTGCGGTCTCGGAATACCGAGGGAAGCCATGCGCCTCGTGGGTGACCATGAAAATCCCCGACTGATGACGATTCATACCGGCGTGGATCATACGGACGGCATGCTTGCATGGGTGGAAAAAAGGTTGAAGGAACTGGAAAAGGAAAACCTCTGCGGATTTATCTTCAAAAGCAAATCTCCCAGTTCGGGCATCGGAGGCGTGAAAATCTATTCCGCATCGGGAATGCCGGACCGCGAAGGCGCAGGCCTGTTTGGCGGCGCCTTCGTTAAACGCTTCCCCCTCTTGCCGGTCATCGATGAAGGCCGGCTCCACGATCCTCTCCTGAGAGAAAATTTCATCGAGAGAATCTTTGTATTCAGAAGATGGGGAAAACAGCACTATCTGGATCCACCTCCCCTGGAGCTGATGCTGAGAAATCACGTATAAAGCATTAAGCCCTGACCATCAGGTGAGTTGCTCCTTCCTGACCACCTCACCCCTGCTGCTTATGACCACCTTTTTCAGCGGAATGCTTCTGCCTGCGATAGCCATCCCCTTCTGGATAATCACGGGAAGTCCCTGACAGCATGGCACTTCCATAACCAGTACGGTGATGTTTTTGATATCCGCTTCACGAAAAATCTCGGCAAATTTCTGAACGTACGCCTGGGCATCGTCCGATTTCGGGCATCCCACAAGGAGGGCTTTGCCTTTCAGGAAATCTTCATGAAACCGGGGATAAGCGAAAGGCGTGCAATCAGCCGCAACCAGAAGATCCGCCCCTTTCAAAAAGGGAGCGGTCGGCGGCACCAGTCTGATCTGGACCGGCCAGTGGGACAGCGCTGAAACACCTCCTGTCTGTGAAACAGGCTCATTGGCCTTCTCACATGAACCCGGCGTTGGGAAAGTCCGGATCATTGTTGACGGGCATCCGCATGCCATGGGTATTGCCTCCGAAACGATGGACGATTTCTGTGATGCCGCATGCTTTTCCGCAGCCGCCTGGTCGAAGGGTTCCGTCTCACGATCAACGATTCTCAGGGCGCCCTTCGGACACTCCCCAAGACAGGCCCCGAGGCCGTCACAGTATTTATCGGCCACGATTCTTGCTTTCCCGTCAATAACATGAATGGCGCCTTCCGCACAGGACGGCACACACAGCCCGCACCCGTCGCACAGATTTTCGTCGATTTCGATAATCTTTCGTTTTGCTTTCATTTGCTTCCCCCTGTATTGATGTTTTTCAACTTTTTGAACCTCGCATTTTTCCTTTGGGAATAATCTAATGATCCATGAAGAAATACGCATTGACTTAGATCAAAGGGAGGTGTTATTTTTCCACAATAGAGGCGCCCCATGAATGTGATTGACCATATATACGACATTCCCCTTTTTGAAGGTCTGCCGAAAGGGCAACACGAAGCCCTGGCCAGAATTGCGGTGAACCGCTCGTATAAAAAAGGTCAGATCATTTTCTCGGAGGGGGATGACGGGATCGGGTTTTATGTGATCATTTCCGGACGCATCAAAATATTCAAACTATCGCCGGACGGGAAAGAACAGATCCTCCATATTTTCGGGCCCACGGAGACATTCGGAGAAGTGCCCGTCTTTACAGGACACGGATACCCCGCTTATGCCGAGGCTTATACCCAGAGTTCGCTTCTCTTCTTTCCGAAAAACGAATTTGTGGAACTGATCAAGAAAGACCCCATTCATGAATGGTTCATCCCCAACCTTCGAAACGGCATCGTCGCCAACGCGCCTTCGAACTCGCGCGGTAAGGAATATAACGATGCCATCGCAGCCTATGCGACCAAG
>JAPLJQ010000445.1 GCA_026388495.1 Deltaproteobacteria bacterium
ATAAACAAGGATTTGATAGGTACTTTTAAATGGAAAAAACACAAGCGAAGATTTTGGCCGTCAACATTTCTCAGAAAAAAGGTGAAAAAAAACAGAACATCCCCTGCGGTCTGTTTCTGGAAGATATTGGTCTCGATGGCGACGCCCATGCGGAGAGCGGCATCCGGCAGGTCAGCCTTCTTGCGAAAGAAAGCATCGAGAAAATAAGGGCAAAGGGACTGGCTGTGCAATATGGAGATTTCGCGGAAAATCTCACTACCGAAGTCATTGATCTGCCTGCTCTTCCAATCGGCACACGGTTGAAGGTCGGGGGTAAAGTCCTGCTGGAAGTCACACAGATCGGCAAGGTCTGTCACACCCGGTGCAACATCTTTTACACCGTGGGCGACTGTGTCATGCCCCGCGAGGGGATCTTTGCGAAAGTCCTTGTCGGTGGCGATATACAGATAGATGATCGGATAGAAATTATTGAGTAAGATGGAGGCATTATGGGAAAGGGGTATGTCCCCTGACTCGATCGAGATCATTTTTCGCCTTTAATACAGAAACATCATCTAACCCCTTGACAAACTCCCTGCCGGTAATTATAATCAGCACATACTGATAAATCTGAATATAATGATTAATCAGAATAATCAATAGGAGGTGTTGGGGTGGTCAAGTCGAATCCGAAAAAATCCTGTTGTGCATCCGGGGGTGAGCCCGCAAGCTGTTGCCGTGTCGAATCGATGATCAGTGTCGATGATCGGGGCCAGATGGTGCTTCCCAAGGAATTGCGGGATAAAGCGAATATCAAGTCCGGTGATAAATTGGCTCTTATCAGTTGGGAGAAAGATGGAGAGATATGTTGTATTTCTCTAATCAAGGCCGATTATCTTGCCGAGCGCGTCACGGAATTTCTTGGTCCGGTTATGAGCGGTCTAAGTGGAATTGGAAACCAAAAAAAATAGGGGAGGTATGACTATATGAGACAGGAAGAAATCAAAAAGGCGGTTAGAGATCGCTATGGAAAAATCGCACAGAAAGCAGGCTCGTGCTGCCTTCCTTCTGCATCATGCTGCGGCAGTGAAAAATCCGTAGATAACATCAGCAGGGGGGTCGGATACAGCCTTGAAGAACTGAAGTCCGTTCCCGAAGGGGCCAATCTCGGTCTGGGATGCGGGAATCCCGTTGCTCTGGCTTCCTTGCGGGAGGGGGAAACGGTCGTCGATCTGGGTGCAGGCGGGGGCTTCGACTGTTTTCTGGCCGCGAAAGAAGTGGGAGAAAGCGGACGGGTGATCGGGGTGGATATGACACAGGAAATGCTCGACAAGGCACGGGAGAACGCCCGCAAAGGTGGATATCGGAATGTGGAATTCCGCCTGGGTGAGATAGAGAATCTTCCCGTCGCTGATAACATCGCGGACATAATCATTTCCAATTGCGTCATCAACCTTTCTCCGGATAAGGGACGGGTTTTCCAAGAGGCCCTGCGGGTGCTCAAACCAGGCGGCCGTCTGATGGTCTCCGATATTGTCTTACTGAAGGAGCTGCCGGCGGCATTGAGAGATTCGGTTGCCGCCTACACCGGATGTGTTGCCGGGGCGCTCATGAAAGATGACTATATCAGAGCGATCAGAGCGGTCGGTTTTCAGGATGTCGAAATCATCGCCGAGACCCTGTTTCCGATGCAGGAACTGGTCAGCCATCCGGCGGCAGAAGATGTGTCGATAGGCTCCGATACCTTGATGGACGTAGCAGAACAACTCACCGCATCCATTGCCAGCATTAAGGTGTATGCCGTGAAAGGGAAAGACAAGGGGACACACTAATAATTCTTTGTTTTGGTGTATCTTTACTCACGCGCCGCTCGTCTATAGAGATAAAAGATGAGAAGGAGGAGGTTATGCCAAAATCAAAAACACAATTTTCAATCGTTGTTGACGGAACAAAAGGCGTCTGCGCTATGGGGGAACGCGTGGGTAATCAAAATCGGAACGAGGGGAAGATTCCCGTGATTTCCTGCGAAGGCGCCTGTATCCGTGGGGAGATTGCCCGTCTTGCCGCCCATCTGGTGGCGAAGGAAGCACCCTACCGCCGCAGTTGTCACGGGGAGATGTTTACGATTTCCACGTCTGCCATCGCAGGATGGATGAATGAGGCACAGAAGGTCGTGGTCATAGACGGGTGTTTTCTCCATTGCCACGGCAGGATTCTTAAAAATCTCATTGATGAGGACAAGATCGCCCAATTCGACGCCCTGTCGGTATACAATAAATACACGGATATCTTTGATATTGACGACGTTCCCGAAGAAGAGCGGAAACGTGTCGCCCGCCAGGTTGCCGATAAGGTCCTTGCCGATTTGAAACAAGGAAAGAGAGTCGAGGAAACCACTGTCGGGTGCGGTGGGTGTGCAAAATAGGTGGTTTATGGAAAAGTGATCATATAGAGTGTATTTATATCAAGAAGGGTCATAAGTCATTGAATTACAGGGAGGTGTGAAATGGAAAAGATGTTTGGTCCAATGATGCAAGGATTTTTTAACGGCATGTCGGAAGAGGATAAGCAACAGATGAAAGAATGTTGTGAGAACATGGCTGCGATGGGTCCATGCTGTAATATGAAGGATATGTCTGAAGAAGATAAGAAGGCAATGATGGAAAAAATGCAGTCGTTCTGCGGTAACAAAATGGGAATGATGTACTCTTTTCTCCAGTGTGCTAAATAATAATTTCAGGAGGAAATACAATGGCAAAAATTAAAACAGTAAGTATTGCGGCAAGGTTAGATGAAAAATTTAAAGTTGAAGTAAAAACAGGTGACCGTACTATTTATATTGACCAGCCGGCGGTATTTGGTGGCACCGATGCGGGAGCAAGCCCCATGGAGTATTTTTTGGCATCTTATGCCGGTTGCATTGGCACAACAGCAAGAATCATGGCAGGCCAGAAGAAAATCAATTTAAGTGGCATGGGCATTGAGATTGAAGGTTCACTTGATCCAGCGATAATATACGGCAAAAGCAAAGAAGGGAGAGCCGGATTTACAGGTGTAAAAGTCACATTAAATATTGATTCAGATATGTCA
>JAPLJQ010000569.1 GCA_026388495.1 Deltaproteobacteria bacterium
TCCATCTTCGAAAACGCGACCGAGGGCATCTACCAGACGACTCCGGAAGGTCAGTTCATCACCGCCAATACAGCAATGGCAGCTATGTTGGGTTATGATTCTCCCGAAGAGTTAATGTCTACCGTGACGGATATTGCCGGTCAGCTCTATGTGAATCCGGAAGAACGGACAAAATTAATACAGATGATCAAAGACGCAGGCCAGGTAAAATCATTTGAAACCCGCTTTTATCGGAAGGATGGCCGCATGATATGGGTGTCCATTAACATCCGTGCCGTCTGTGATAAAAAAGGGGAATTTCTCAATTATGATGGGATCGCGGAGGATATCTCGGAGAGGAAAAAAGAAGAGCAGCGGCAGATATTAATCAACAAAATTTTAGAAGCACTGAATCGTCAAAATGAAATCATCAACCTGATCCGCGATATTCTTCTCCTGTTGAAAGAGTACACCGGCATTGAAGCCATCGGTATTCGCCTGCGGGAGGGTGATGATTTTCCCTATTACGTGACAAGCGGGTTTCCCGAGTCCTTTCTGGAGGCCGAGAATTATCTTTGCACACGGGACAATACCGGTGAAATTATTCGTGACTCTCAGGGAAATCCCTGTCTCGAATGCATGTGCGGCAACATCCTGTGCGGCCGCACGGATCCAACGTTCCCCTTCTTCACGGAAGGAGGAAGTTTCTGGGCGAACAGTGCGACGGAACTTTTGGCTTCGACATCGGGAGAAGACCGTCAGGCGCTCACGCGCAACCGCTGTAATTCTGAAGGGTATGAATCGGTAGCCCTGATTCCTCTGCGGTCAGGGGATGAAACCATCGGCCTTCTACAGTTGAATGATTCGCGGCGGGATTCTCTTACGATCGAGATGATCCGATTTTTTGAGGGGATTGGAGCAACCATCGGCATAGCGGTTGCCCGCAAGCGGTCCGTGGAGGCGCTGTCGATCAAGACAATGCTCCTGGAAGCCCAGTCGGAAACATCCATTGACGGAATACTGGCCGTGGACAACGAAGGACATACCATCCTTTTCAACAAACGCTTCTGCGAATTATGGAAGATACCTCAGCATATTCTGGACACAAAAGACGATGCCATGATGCTGGAATGCGTTTTAAAACAGTTAAAGGATCCGGAGGAATTTGGCCGCAAAGTCGCGTATCTTTACGAGCACCGCTCCGAAAAGAGCAGAGAAGAAATCGAGTTCGCCGATGGCAGATACCTCGACAGATATTCATCTCCCCTGCTGAGCATTGAGGGACAATACCTTGGCCGAATCTGGTTTTTCAGAGATATCACCGACCGAAAGCGGGCGGAGGAATGGCTGCTCCGGGAGCGCAGCATGGTCGATCGCATCATGAAGACCAGCCCGGCAGGCATTACGGTTGTTGACCGTAAGGGGCAAATCGTATTTGCCAATAAACGGGCTGAGGACATATTTTGTCTCACGAAAAATGAAATCACCCAACTGGGCTATAGCGCTTCCGAATGGCATAGCACAGATTTTGACGGGAATCCTTTCCCTGAAGAGCAGTTTCCGTTCACCAAGGTGATGAACACCGGCAATCCGGTCTATGGGGTTCGTCATGCCATTGAATTGTCCGGCAGGCAGCGGGTGTTCCTCTCAATCAATGGTGCTCCCATCTTTGACGAGCAGGGTCATGTCAGTGAGGTTGTAATGACCATTGATGACATAACCAAATACAGACAAGCCGAAGAAAAGATTCAACAGAGCATCAAAAAGTTAGAGAAAAGCATGGGAGACACGATAAAAGCAATGTCGATAATTGTGGAAACGAGAGACCCGTACACGGCAGGTCATCAAGCTAAGGTAGCCCGTCTTGCCGCCGCCATTGCTGAAAAATTGAATCTTTCGGAAGAGATAATCAGAGGCATTCAGATGGCAGGGGTCATACATGATATCGGCAAGATGTACATACCGGCAGAGATTCTCAGCAAACCCGGAAAGTTATCAATCATTGAAATGCAATTGATCAGGACACACGCTCAGGCAGGTTATGATATCATGAAGGACGTCGAGTTTCCCTGGCCTGTAGCGAGGATTATACTGGAACACCATGAGAGAATGGATGGCTCCGGCTATCCTAATGGGCGGTCAAGCAATGATATTCTTCTGGAAGCAAGAATTATCGCTATTGCCGATGTGGTTGATGCCATGGCTTCTCACCGACCATATCGTCCAAGCCTCGGCACTGATATGGCTCTGAGAGAAATCGAAAAAAGCAAAGGGGTTCTGTATGACTCAGATGTGGTGGATGCCTGCCTGATGCTATTCAGGGAAGAAGGGTTTCAACTTGAAGGCATCTGATTTTAAATGGCAAATTCCGATGTATCTTTACCTGTCTGAGGGGTCTTGCGCGCGCATGAATAAAAGACGCTTTTTGATTAAAGAACATGCCTTGAGAGGATCAGAAATTTTGAAGGATGTGGAATCCATGGCCTCACTCAGGCCGCCGAATCGGAATATTTATCATTTTAATAGTTGAATATTCTATGATTTTTCGTATTATACAGTAAAACAGCATCACGAAGAGGAGGATTTCATGGCGGCAAATGAAAGCTATGTGCGGAACCATCTTTACTTCGTCCCCTTGGCTGATCTCCAGCCCGACCCCAACCAGCCCCGGAAATATCTGGACTCCACAGCGTTGGCTGAACTCACCGCCTCCATCGTCCAGCACGGCGTCCTGGAGCCGATCCTCTTCCGGCAGGAAAGCGGCCTGCTCTACGTCGTCGCCGGAGAGCGGCGTGTTGCCGCGGCGAGAAAGGCCGGCCTCGTTTCCATCCCCGCCCTCTTCATCGACAGTCAGAACTACGCGGAAATTTCCCTTGTGGAAAACCTGCTCCGTTCGGATCTGACCGCCGTAGAAGAGGCAGAGGCCCTGGATCGCCTCCAGAAGGAGCACGCCTACAAACAGGAAGACCTTGTCCGGATGCTTGGCAAATCGCAACCTGTCATCTCGTCAACCATGTCTATCAACAGGCTACCTCAGGCGGTCCGGGATGAGTGCCGCAAGGACCCCTCCATCTCCAAACGCGTCCTGATCGAGATCGCCGCGAAGAAGCGGGAGGACAGCATGCTGGCCGCTTACGTGAAATACAAGGCCAGCCTGAATCCCAGGAAAAAAACGCAGACAGGCGTCAAGGTGAGTAAGGCGCAAAGCACCTTCAACGTCATGGACAACGCAGAGGGAAAAATTAAAACCTTAGAGATTCAAAACCTGTCAGCAGAGGAGAAGCGAAGCTGTCCTGATCATGGCCAGGCAACCGGTTCCGGAAGACGAAAATCTAACCCAACCCGACCCGGCGGAGGAACCAAAACCGAGTCAAAATTTGGCATGACGCCTCAGGCATGTCAAAAAATATGCAGTAAATTCAAATAAATAAGCCAAAATATTTGCATGCAAATATTTTTTATTTTCAAAAAAAGTCATTCCCTCATCATCTTTTTTTCCTCTGGCGGGAGGGAATCAATGGCATCCTGATAGTAATTGCGGCGAACCATGGGCCCGTCCGGGAAGGACTTGGCGAAATTAGGGAAAATGTCATTCCGAACGAATGTGAGGAATCTTAACGTGCTAATGTTATTAATCATTAAGATTTCTCGCTGCGCTCGAATGTGACACAATCGCGCAGGCGGGAATGACGACCCTTTACGAAAGGGTCAATGTTTAAGGGAATCCATGATACCAAAACACGATCATCCGGCACGACCATCCCGTAACCGGACGATTTGTCCCCGCGGCGGCTGTTCTGCATGGGTTGGTGGTTATCCATGACGGATAACAAGGGTAAAGGAAAATAGAATGCCTGAGAAGGACACTCCAACTTATCCCTGGTTTATAGAACGCCGGTATCTCCCCCTGATTATCGTCCTGGTTTTCGTCCTCCTCTCTGCAGTAACTTTCACCATATGCTATCGACATCATACGATCAACACCGAGCAGACTTTAAAAGTGAACAGATCAACCGCAAATCTTGTTTCTCTGGTCCTGGATGAACATCTCAAAAAGATCGTCAGTGTCATGGAGTCCTACAGCAACCGGCCGGCACTGCTCCAGGCTGTCAGGGATAAAAACGTCGAAAAAGCAAGAAAGCGCCTGATCAGCCTGACAAAAAGCAATCCCGGCATTGACATCCTGGTCATTTCAGACCGACAGGGCACAGTCTGGGCCTCTCACCCCGAGCGTCCGGAGGTGTTAGGGAAGACCTTTGCCTATCGGGATTGGTACAAGGGCGTCAGTAAAGAATGGAAATCCAATATATCGGATGTAGTTCTGAGGATAGGGGGTAAAAAGGATCTCTCCGTCCAAATCAGCGTCCCATTTTTTGATGAAACGGGGGAAGTGATCGGCATCATGGTGAACACCCAGCGGACGGCCGAGTTGGGCTACCTCTTCAAGCAGGTGCCTCTCGATCCCGGCACAGACATCACGGTCATCGACCGAAAAGGCCAGATCGTATACAGCAGCCGGTATGATTTTTCAAAGAAGATACTCCTTTTCCCATTCTATCCTGGCATTAAACAAGCGACGGTCGCAAATAATAAAACTGTCGCTGTCGATGACCCCGACCTCGGCGGGAGGACACATTACATCTCAGTCGCCCCGGTAGTCAATAGCGGCTGGACTGTCTTCGTGGGGCGGGATAAACATAGTATCATCCTGTCAGAGTCTGCATACTACATCCAGGTGACGGCTGTTGCTTTTTTCCTGTTCCTGTCCATCATTTTATTCATCTTCTATTCAAGAAAGCAGGTGATGGCGCAGCAGATCCTGGAGCAGTTGCAGGCAGAGAAAAAAATACGCGCAGGCGAGGAGAAGCTGCGGGATAGCGAAAGAAGACTAAGCGAAGCCCGGAAAATGGCTCAACTGGGCTATTGGATTTGGGACGTAAGGACCGGCAACGTCGAA
Organism: Deltaproteobacteria bacterium; assembly: GCA_026388495.1. Taxonomy (GTDB): domain Bacteria; phylum Desulfobacterota; class Syntrophia; order Syntrophales; family UBA2185; genus JAPLJQ01. Next base: position 4,937 of record JAPLJQ010000569.1, read on the forward strand.
TGGTCGGAAGAAGTATTCAATATCTTTCAACTCGATCCGAAAGAATTCTCTCCCCACATCGATTCAATCCAGGCATTATCGCCATGGCCTGAGGATCACGAACGCGATAAGGAATTGATACGGAAGACGATGGAGACTCATGAAAAGGGTACTTATGAACAGCGGTTTCTTCGTCCGGACAACAGCATCGGATATTACCACTCGACTTTCCAGGGCAAATATGATGACGGGGACAATCTCATTTCGATTGTCGGGACAGTGCAAGACATCACCAAGCGCAGGCAGGCGGAGGAGCGCTATAAAACCCTGACGGAAAGCTCTCTTGCCAGCGTATTTGTTGTGCAGGACGGGAAATTCCGTTTTATCAACACCAGCGCCATTGTGTATGCCGGTTATACTTCAGAGGAGCTCATAGGCAAGTC
>JAPLJQ010000054.1 GCA_026388495.1 Deltaproteobacteria bacterium
AATACCTTTTGGAACAGACTGCTTTTCAACCTACTCCTCCCGGGGGTCGCAAATCGCTCCGTGCCTCACGCTTTTGCCCGTAACCATATATACCACCATATCGGCAATACCCACCGCGTGGTCGGCAATCCTTTCAAGACTCTTGGATACATGGGAAATGATCAGCGCCCTGTGAATCGTCCGGACATCTTCCATCATATAGGTAAGAAGTTCCCTGAATATCTGGTCATTGAGATCATCTATCGTCTCATCCTCCATCCTGACCTTGTTTGCCAAATCGACGTTTTCATGAACCAGAGAATCGAGGCTCTCTCTGATCATTCCCTGTGCAATTTCGGCCATCCGGGGAATGTCAATATACGGTTTCATCTGCGGCTCTTCATTCAAAATGATTGCTTTTTCCGCGATATTGACCGCCATGTCGCCGATTCTTTCCAGGTGGCCATTAATTTTGATGGCCGTCGTGATAAACCTCAAATCACGTGCTGTCGGTTGCCTCAAAGCCAGGACACGAATACACTTCTCTTCAATTTCAATATCCAGCTGATCGATATCGTCATCATCGCAAACGACTTTTCGCGCCAGCTCCGTGTCTCTGTCCATGAGAGATTTGATTGACCGTTCAATGGCCTTTTCTACCAGGGCGCCCAGGTAAAGGAGCCCCTCCTTTATTTCCTGGAGTTCCCTTTCATATTCCCTGCTGGTATGCCGTCGTTCTTCCATTTTTTCACCTTTCATTAACCGAATCGACCTGTAATATAATCTTCCGTCTGCTTCACGTCGGGATTGGTAAAAATCTTTTCTGTGGCATTGAACTCAATCAGCTTGCCTATATAGAAAAAACCTGTAAATTCCGAAACACGCGCTGCCTGTTGCATGTTGTGCGTCACGATGATGATCGTGTAATATTTCTTCAGTTCGTCGATCAGCTCTTCAATCTTCGCGGTGGAAATGGGATCCAGCGCCGACGTCGGTTCGTCCATGAGAAGGACATCGGGCTTCATGGCCAGAGCCCGGGCGATGCAGAGCCTCTGCTGCTGACCGCCGGACAGGGTCATGGCGGACCGGTTCAAAATATCCTTTACTTCATCCCACAGGACAGCCTGTTTCAGACTATGTTCAACGAGGGCTTCGAGATCGCTCTTTGTCGTGATGCCCGATAGCTTCGGTGCAAACGTGACATTGTTGAATATGGACTTCGGAAAGGGATTCGGCTTCTGAAAAACCATGCCGATTCTCCGGCGGACCTCCACCGGATCCACATCGGGAGCGTAGATGTTCCGGTCCTCAAAGAGGACCTCCCCTTCTACCCTGGTGCCGTCGATCAGATCGTTCATCCGGTTGAGAAGGCGGAGAAGTGTCGATTTTCCACAGCCGGACGGTCCGATCAGGGCGGTGACTCGCTTTGTCTCAAAATTAATCGTAATGTTCGTCAGGGCCCTGAACGAACCATAGAAGAAATCCACATCCCTCGTTTTTATTATAAAGTTTTTTTCCACCGTTACCACCTTTTTTTCCTTCTCATCGTGCTGCGAATAATAATGGCGATCAGATCGATTCCCAACACCAGAGCCACCAGTACCAGTACCGTACCATATTGAAGCGGCCTGGTCTGTTCGATGTGCGTACCGGCCGTCGCCAGGACATAGATATGATAAGGCAGTGCCATGACCTCATCAAAAATTGATTTCGGCAGAATCGCCGTGAAAAAGGCCGCCGCCGTGAACATGATGGGCGCGGTTTCTCCTGCTGCCCGACCGACGCCCAGGATGGCGCCCGTCAGGACGCCGGGCATCGCCGACGGCAGGACAATCCGGTAGATGGTCTGCCATTTGGAAACGCCCAGGGCCAATGACGCCTCGCGGAATGTCTGCGGTACTGCTTTCAAGGCCTCTTCCGAGGCTCCGATGATGGTTGGCAGGATCAGGATCCCCAGGGTTAGCGACCCGGCAAGGATACTGGAGCCGAATTTAAGAAAGACAACAAAGAATCCCAGACCGAAGAGCCCGAAGACCACCGAGGGCACTCCGGCAAGACAGTTCACCCCGACGCGGATGACGCGTATGAAGGTCCCTTGCTTTGCATATTCCGAAAGGTAGATGGCGGAAACGACGCCTAATGGCATGGCGACGGAAATAGCCCCTACGGTTAAATAGAGGGTTCCGATAATGGCCGGCATGATCCCGCCCCGGGTCATGGAATCCGTCGGCGGAAGCGTCAGAAAATCCCAAGTGATAGCCTGGAAACCGTGGAAAAAAATATAGCCAAGTATCCCTAACAGGGAAA
>JAPLJQ010000409.1 GCA_026388495.1 Deltaproteobacteria bacterium
GGCGACACGGCCTTAAGAACCATGATCGGATGGAACATCGAGATCATGTTCATGTTCGCCATTTCCGGGATTATCTACTACCATACCCTGGAAGACCAAAAGGAAGTCCGTATCCTGGGGGTTCCGAACCGCTGGTTCTGGGCGATCGGCTATTCAGTCTTCTGTGTTTTCGTGGAGTGCCTGCTAAACATCGGCGGCCACCTCGTCTGGGAATACCCCTTCTGGAAACTCTCCTTCGGCGGTGTCTGGCTGATCTTCCTCTTCGGATACTTCCATTTCTACGTGGCGGTCATCCTCGTCCTCGGCATGAAGACGGACCGCGGTAAAATCGTGGCGATCGGCCTGATCTACAGCGTTCCCATCATCATGAACATCATCGGCAAAGGGATCTTTCACTGGGCCTATTGAGCGGGCGTATCCGATCGTAGTCCAACGCATCGCGGCCGTTAGCTTTTTTGTTCCGAAGATTGGATCTCATTCAGGTTCCAGGGAAAACAGATGGATAATGATATCCTCCGGCAATACCGGCAATTCCTGAAGGACAGCGTCCGCAGGGCGGTTGATTTCTCCCGGACAGACCAGAGCCTCGGCGTCCCGCCCCCGCCGATCGAAAAACCCTATCGCAAGGATGCCATACGGGTGAACCTTCCCCCCTTCGGGGAGATCGGGAAAATGGATCTTCCCTCCGCAATAGGCAGGCGGGAGAGCCGCCGCTCCTATGGCCCTGAACCGCTGTCGCTCGAGGAATTGTCATTTCTCCTGTGGGCCACGCAGGGGATCAGGCAAAAACCGGATTCGGGTCATGCGCTGCGGACGGTTCCCTCCGCCGGCTGCCGCCATGCGCTGGAAACCTATCTCTGCGTCCTGAATGTACGAGGTCTCGATGCGGGGATCTATCGCTACCTTCCGCTGGAACATCAACTGTTGTTTGAATTTGACGAGGAAGACCTGAATCGGAAAATCGTCCGGGCCGTTCTCGGCCAGTCCTATCCCGCGGAGGCGGCCGTAACCTTCATCTGGACGGCCATTCCCTACCGGATGGAATGGCGCTACGGCCTGGCCGCGCACAAGGTGATTGCCCTGGATGCCGGACACGTCTGCCAGAATCTCTATCTGGCCTGTGAAGCGATCGGTGCGGGAACCTGCGCGATGGCCGCCTATGACCAGGAGGAGATCGATCGGCTGCTCCGGATCGACGGGGAGGACGAGTTCACGATTTATCTTGCCTCTGTCGGGAACAAGTCTTACAAATAACCTCAATGATCGGAATCCAATCATATTTAATGTCATAACGAGAAAGACGAGGATGGACTGATATGGCAACCATAACTGAAAAGGACAAAAAAATGGCGCAGCGCTGTGTTGAGTGCCCGGTATGCTTGCGCGCGCGTCAACAGCAGCGCGGGATCGCTTACTGGTTTGTCAAGCACATCGAAGACGGCATCTGTCCTTTCTGCGCTGCCTATGAGCGCGTTTACGGGAAAAAAGCCCATGAGGCCTGATCGTTGAACAGCACGAACATCTGCAAAATGCGATCCCTGACCATCGCCGCCCTGGTATGGCTTGCAACAATTCCGGTACCCCTCCAGGCTTATGATGCGCGCGTCGAAGAGATCATCAGCAACCCCACGGTGAGCTATCAGAAGGCGTTCAGCGTCGATGCGACCCCGGAGATATGGAACAGGGTCCTGGATAATCTCTACCTCATGGGGCGGCTCTGGGAAATTTACCGCTTCCAGCCCGCCTACCAGGTGACCCGGAGGGAATCAGGCCTCCACGTTGTCGATCCGTCGGGCATCATCGGCGACGTCCAACAGGTGGGGCAATCGGACCGTTCCCGGTGTTATTACGGACGGGGAGAGTTCAACCACTGGGCGGTACCCTCCTTTTTTACCGCCGACGGCGTGATCATTTTCGAATGCACGGCGGAGCAAAACAAGCTCCTCGGAGAGGCGAAAATCTTCATGCTGGGAAACAACTGGGTCTCAAAAGCCGCCATGAAGCTCATTTCCGGCGCCCTCATCCGTCACATCGACAATCGTTTCATGAACAACCTGGAGGATCTGAAGAAAATAATCCGGGATATCGCCGATGACCCCGACAAGGTGAGAAACGGCCTGACCGGTCCGTTGCGGGATGATTTCAACAGGGCATTTCCCGCAGCTGAGATCAAACCGGCAGAGAAATGATCCAACGGGTTCGTTTCAAACCATAGACACCATCTCTCTTTGGAATCTATTAGGTATCATTGCGAACAAATTTATGGCACATGTTCCGGGAGAATTTCATAAAATTCCCTATGCGCAAATATTGATGACGTTATGTATAATCGTGTAAAGGAGACCCAGATGAAACGTATGTTAAACGGCAAGGCTTCGAGAAACATCATCCAGCCGTGTTGCCCGCACCATTTCTTTGTCTTATGCCTCTTGTTGCTGCTTATATCGGGGTACGCCGGCGTCGGAATGGCTTCGGGAAGCGTACTGTTATCTTCTGAAATCGGCTCTGAATTTCTCCCTCCCGGTGACGGGACACAGGACCTGAAAATTATAACAGAGCTGTATGTGGCGCCGGGCAAGACCTACCGATATAAGAATGTGAATATCTATGGCGGCAAACTGATATTTGACGATGCCCCTGCAAAAACCGAGACCCATTTCTGGGCAAAATCCATCCTTCTGGAAAAAGATGGAGCTCTCATTGCCGGCGGCGAGGACTACCCTTTTGAGTCAATCCTCGTTATCCATCTGTACGGGAGCAACGACGACAATGAAGGCATCACCTGCAAAACCACCGATGGACACGACGTATACTGCGGTGTGCCTGCCGCCAAGTGGGGCCACGATGACTTCTTTCACTATGAAAAGCTGCCCGATGAAAAGCTTTCCAATTCGGATGTTGCCTTCTTCGGAAGGAAGGTTCTGGCCGTCTCCTACGGCGGCACCTTGCAACTGGTCGGCAAGAAAGGGATGACCCGAGGCGCTATTGCAGATTTGGATACAGTCTCCGGCAAGAGCTGGGTACGTCTTGACTCTACGGTAGCCCCCAAAGCAACAGACATAACTCTGGACAGGATTGTTGACTGGGAAAAGGGCGATCAGATCGTCATTACGACGACAGACTTTCTCCCCGGCCATTCGGAGCAGAGAGAGATTGCAGGCATCAGTACAAGCGGCGGCAAAAGCGTCATCACGCTGACCAGCGGATTGTCCTACCCGCACAACGGCAAGGCCTATGACCTGACCTCATACAAGCTCTCGGCGCAGGGAATTACCAAAAATGCCGTTGAAACCAGGGCGGCTGTGGCGCTGCTGACGCGGAACATCCGCATTGTATCGGGAGGCAAAACCGTTGATTCGGATCTCCCCGCCGAGAATTCCACCGATACCAACCGATACTTCGGGGGGCATACGATCATCCGCCAGGGTTTTGCAAAAGTGCAGATTCAGGGCGTGGAGTTCCATCAGATGGGTCAGGGCGGCATGCTGGCCCGCAGCCCACTGCAATTCCACGGCGTATTCGACCCGCCCAGCGACACCTTTGTCCGGGACTGCTCCGTGCACGACTCCATGACCCGCTGGATAGAACTCAGGGGCGTGCAGAATCTTCTGCTGGAAAGGAATGTCGGCTACAAGTCCATCGGTCACGGATACATGTCGGCAGGATATGAGGCCAATAATACCTACAGGGCGAACATAGGAATATACGCCAGACCGGCACTGAAATACCCCGACAATCCGCGTAATGTCCCGGGGGTGTATGCCCAAACCCAGTCAGGAGGAGGGACAGGACTGGAGAACAAATCGATGTCCAGTCAGAATGACTATGTTACGCCCGCCGTATTCCTTATTGCCAATCCTCATAACACATACGAGCATAACATGGCTGTAGGCGCAGGCGCCTGCGGATCGTGCTACTGGATTCTCGCCGGACAAGCGGCAACACCGCCGGAAGCGGCGCCTCAAGGATTCGTCTCCGCCATGCAGAAAGACTCCCATGCGCCGCTGAAGTCCTTCAAGGGCAATTTCTGCTGTACTGCCCAATACTCTCTGCTGACGATAGGCGGTGTCACAACCTGCAACGGAATAACCACGGACGATACCTATAAAGGCAATGAACCGATCCTTGCACCGGTGAAAAATGATATTTCGTACAACGTACTGAATATCAACGACAGTTCCAATTATCGTCCCACGCTTCTCAACGGAAAATGCGAAAAAGGGGATACCGCAGGATGCTCCGTGACCGTAATCGATTCCTACACCTCGTCCTTTCACTGGGGACAGCAGAACTGGTCGGCCATCTGGTTGAGAAACAACTGGTTTCTCTTCACGGACGGCGCCTTGACGGACATCCTGGGACCGGGGCTGACCATGGTCTCCGGTGGAAGTTACGAGCAGGTCATAAACGGCTACTGGGCCCTGACCAGAAGGACGGTCTTCGTGGGACAGACACAGGAAGGCAATGACTATGCCACCGCTTCCGGGCCGAAGGTTAATGCCGCTACAGGCCTTAGATGTGAAGGAAAAACGGGGTCCTACTGCCTTTTTTCCAAACAAGGCATAAGCTTTCCTACAGATAACTTCCTCAACTATCAACGGTTTTATAATATCTATGACGGCCCCGTGTATCAGGAGTCCAACGCCTATGTGAACATCAGGCCAACGCCGATCACGACGCTGGACGGCGAGTATATTTATGGAGAGAAGAGAGGAGACACCAACAGAGGTCTGGGAATACCCAAGGCAAAGGAGGCCGCCAAGGACGGCCGATACGCCCAAGGAGACTGCATCCTCACCAATGCGGCAATCGGATGGAAGCAGCCCAACGGGTTCTACTACCCTCCGGCATTTCACTCCAGCAATCTTTCATTTCATAATGTGGATCTGCGCCACTTTGTGCTGATACCGCTCTTCAAACCCGGAGAACAAACAACCGATGCCGGCAAAGTCAATGCGCAGTATTGCACAAAAGCGGGCGATATCTTTAATTCCTTTACCGACGTGGACAGGCAAACCGAACTGAACGACGACGATGGCAGTTTGAGCGGCATTAAAGGGAACGGCGCCAATGGATCTATTGCCCTCAACAACGATACTTTCTATTATCTGCCGAAAATCACCTATGAATGCGCCTCCGAGCAGTCCTGCCTTCAGGCGCCTTACGATCACGTAACAGCCAACATATTCCCCAAGTGTCTCGCCAAGGGAGGAAACCTCTCTAACTGCGCCTGGAAGAGATCCTGCGGAGAACCCGGCTGTACAGGCATCCCGCTTTACAGGCAATATCTAAACATGAATGAGAAGCAGGGTGTGGAGCAGGAGATCAGGATGCTTGGGCAGGGTCTGGGTCAGCGGGTCAATTTGATTACGACCAATGGAAAATACTTTATCGATACGGCACAAAAATCCAATGGACAGAATGATTTTGAGAAGGGTCAAACCTACTATGTGTATCTTCTTTACGCAAAGGCCGATACCAAAACGACCTTCCAGGTTTATGTAGGCAAGGATGCGGATGATGTCCTTGACTCGGTTAAGATGGTCAGGCTGGGAACAGAAAAAAATGACGGTTTTGTGATAACCGATCCCTTTGAATTTTCCCCAAACCCACAGAAAGACTGGCCTAAGACCGACTACCAGAAAGATACCGGCATACTGACGGTGACCATGGATATGTCCAAGTTTTCCCAGGATTTCATCGACGGCGAACAGGAGGCCTGCAAACCCTCATCCGTTTGTGAATGGAAGGGCAATACCTGCGGGTGCGCCGTTTCTGTAAAGGATATCGACTACAAATGCGAAGATGCCGTATGCCGCTGGTCAACAAAGGCTATGGAGTGCCCGAGCAAGGGGTGCATCGGATTTCAATTTACCATGCCCTCATCATTTGCGGCGGACGGGAAGGATCACCGTCCAGCGGCCGAACCGTTTCCGGCCTCATGGAATATCGACTGGAAGCCGTTTCTGGTTGACGAGGCAACGGCGGGAACATGTTATTACAGCAGCAATCCGACTGATCCGCGCTAAGGCAATACTTTAGTACTCTGAACGGGAAACGGTAATGAAACACATTTTAAACGGCACGGCCATCGGGAATGGAACCTGGAAATGTTATCCGGTTTATCTCATCATCTTATGTATCTTTTTCCTGATATCGGCATGCAGCGGCGGCGATACCGCCACCGGCAGCGTCTCGGGAGTTGTCCAGGACGGCGATGAGACGGTGTCCGGCGTTACGGTTACGTTGCAGGGTTCAAATATTTCCGCGGTGACCAATGCAGCGGGCGCATTTACCCTGAAAGACATCTCGACAGGAACAGGCGCAAGGATAAGCGCCTGGAAGGAAGGCTATTACTGCGGCCTGCTTGCGGAGGTGACCGTTCCCGCCAGCGGCGTGGTGGTGAGCATACGCAGACATCAGCTCGTTGACTATGAAAGTTATCAATGGCTTTCGCCTGATGAGGGTCTAAACGGCTGTATGCAGTGCCACCCCAGCCTCACTGACATGGCAAAGCAGGACGCCCATCTTGGATCGGCTGTAAACAAGCGCTTTCTCTCCATCTATTACGGGCAGGATGTTCTCGGCAATCAGAGTCCAAATACAACATACAAGACCGTTACAACACAGTGGGGCACCTTTGATGTCCCCCAGCCCTATGACAAGACACAACCTTACCATGGCCCCGGCTGGCGCATTGACTTTCCCTTCAGCACGGGGAACTGCACATCCTGCCATATTCCCGGCGCTGCCGTTGATAAAGATGTTGATCCCCGAAGCGTTACAGGCGCAGACAGATACGGGGTGAATTGCGATTTTTGCCACAAGATCGGTTTTGTTCACCTTGACAGCAAAACGGGGCTGCCCCCCGTTTCCCGCCCTGGAGTTCAAAATATAGACCTGTTCAGACCCGATACGACTTCCACTTTATATTCACAGCTCTTTATGGGTTCACTGGCTGATGGCAACATACTTGATCAAGGGGTTCGCTCTCCTTATGGGGGGCTTAATGTGACGACCTTTGAGGCCAAGAAAACCCTTTACAGCGAAAGCCGGTATTGCGCCGCCTGCCATTACGGAGGTTTCTGGGGTCAGCCTGTTTACACATCTTATCAAGAGTGGGCAGAATCGCCTTATGCAGACCAGAAATCAGCCACATACAAGACCTGCCAGAATTGCCACATGCCATCTCCGACCCTATACAACGGGAAAGTGATCACCAACATAGCGCCGGGCAAGGGCGGCATTGAGAGAAACCCTTCATCCCTGCATTCGCACAACATGACGGTGACCCCCGAACTGCTCCGCAATTCCCTGACGATGAATGCCTCTGCCGCCGTAAATGGGGACGAGATCAAGGTCGATGTCACCCTCACGAACGACAAGACCGGACATCACATCCCCACGGACTCTCCGCTGAGACACATGATTCTCCTTGTTGAAGCAAGGGACACCTCAGGAAAGATGCTGACGATGAAGGAAGGCTCAACGCTTCCGAAATGGTGTGGCGTCGGTGAATCCAAGAACGGTTATTACGCAAATATGCCGGGGAAGGTCTTCGCAAAGGTGCTTAAGGAGCGGTGGACAGACACGGTCCCTGCCGTCAGTTATTGGAGGCATACGACTGTAAACAGCGACAACAGGCTCGCCGCATTGACCAGCGACAAGAGCAGCTACATCTTCCAGTCTTCAGGAAGTCATCTACAGGTCACGGTAACACTGATTTATCGTAGAGCTTATATTGATATGATGAAGCAGAAAGGATGGGATAGCCCTGATATCGTCATTGCCCAGAAAAACATAGAGCTTTGAAAAACGGGGTCACACCGACAAAAATGCGGACACGCCGGCAATCCCGATTGCGTTCAAGACGGCATGTCCATACCATCCAACAGACAACACCAGGCAAGGAGGAATAAACATGACCGATCTGCACGCATACTTGGGCCCGTCATGGCGCGATGAAGCGCTTAAACGGCTCCAGGCGGAACTCCCGCCGGAGAAGATGAATAATGTCACCACTTCCATGTCAAACATTTATAAAAACTGCCCCGGCGGGGTGGAAAAATTTCTTTTTATCGCATGCAAAGACGGGAAGGTCACAAGCGTTGAAACGGGAACAGGAGAGCCCCCGCAAGCGGAATTCAGAATCATCGGCGATTATGAAACCTTTGCCAGAATTTCCCGCGCAGAACTGGGCGCGCAAAAGGCTCTCATGACCGGAAAGGTTAAACTCAAAGGCAATCTGGCAAAAGCGCTCAAGCTCGCATCCGTGTCAGACCGTATCAATAAAGTGCTGGCCAAGATACCGACTCAGTACTGAAGGAGAATATAGCTCGCGCATCCGTACAATGAGTTTTGTCATGGATACCTTCTGCCCGTGGAGAAGCTATGTGATCATTCCGCCGGAAGGACAGCCCACCTATTTTACGTTTGTCGTCGATGCGCTGCGTGTGGGCGATGAGACATGGCTTGACGGCGACCATGTTCGCGCTTACGGCCCTATGGGTGGCATGGATCAGGTTTCCGCAATAACTGATTTCATCAAAGACGAACTGGCCATTAAAAAGGGACGCATCGGCTATGAGGACGGAATTTCCGCCTACACCGCCGAAGGAAATCTCTCCCATTGGGAATACACCCATTTTAAAGACGCGCTCCCCGGCTTTGAATGGGTAAACTCGCACGACATCATTGATGCGCTTTCTCTCATCAAAGACAAAGGCACCATTGAACGTTTCCGCACTGCATCGATTATTGTCGACGAAGGACACAAGGCAGCGCGGGCGGCGCTTGAAAACGGCGGCTACAAAGGAATGACTGAAACCGTTATTGCCGGTATCGCCGCGCTTGCGATGCGCAGAGCCGGCAGCGTGTCCGAGTGGAATTTTGCGGGGCTTAACGAAATTTCAAGCGGATATCGTACAGGGCTCGGCGCATGCACGCCTCCTACAACCAAAGAGATAAAAGCGGGTGACCCGCTGATGCTTGATTTTCACGCGATGTTTAAGCTTGCCCTGGGCGACCACTCGCATAATTATCTGATCGGACCTGCAACAAAACGTCAGCGCTGGCATGGGGATAATTTTGTTGCGATTATCAAGACAGTGCTTGATCATTACCGTGCCGGTACAACACCCGGAACGCTTGCCGCCATCATGATGGACTTTGCCGAATCGCGCGGATGCGGTGATTTTATCCAACCTGCCTGTGAGCACGGGATCGGTCTTTTTGGAGACGAGTGGCGAATCGGCGCAATCGTTAATCCTGACCTTCCGTACTGGACCGATCAGGATCACATCTATCAGGAAAACGAAATGGTCGTCTGTGCTATGCAGTATGCCGCGCCTGAAGAGAATATCGGATTCCGCTATGAAAATGACATTGTAATCGTAAAAGACGGATGCGAGGTTTTGTCAAAATATCCGCTCGGTATTGAAGAAATTTCATAAACCCTCTGTACCCTATGGTATGCGATATCGCGCCGCCAGATTTTTCAATGCACCTCTCGAAAGATTGCCGATACAGAAGCTGAAGACAGATGGATGTTTGAAACAGTTTCCTGAAAGCGTGAGACGTGACATGAGGGAGCGAACTGACATCAAATACAAAGGCGCAGATTGACTTTTCTGACCAATTTATTGATAATCGGTCGAAAGACGGCATTTTCGGGTGGTGATCGGGGGCAACCACAACTTCCTGTAGTCAGTAAAACGTCGCCCTTGGAGAAAATGCTTGATTTCATATGGGAATGATAACGTCTGCTTCATCTTATTTTCTCAGTGAACATCAAAATTATCTTGACATCTGAAAAGTTTAAGTTCTTTAGTAGATTACACGGTAATATATTAATTGATTTATAACCCTACCCCAGGGGACTGATTACCGAAACCCCGTTTCTGAAAAGAGGCGGGGTTTTGTGTTTTTGGAGCACATCAATATGAAAAAGTGCTTGAATTGCGGTTATGAAAGACAGCCCAGGGATGAGGGGATCGTTTCAGCTTCAGAATGTCCGCGGTGTCATGTCATATACGGTAAGGCAAAGGATGGAGATGGGGGATTGAAAGACGCCGCCGGACAAAAACACGAGGAGGAGAAAGAATTTCAAAAAGATAGTGGTACTTTCGGCAGCGAAAAAAAGTCACTAACGGAGGAGAGTAAAAACTTTCCAATCCCAAAAGTATCAATCATTCGTAGTGCTTTGATCCCATTCCTACTGACACTTTTAGTGATCCTATTTACAGTACCATTGATCCTGAGATCACCGGAAATAATAAACCCGGCTTTGCTGATCCCCGTGTTTTTTTTGACCATAATTTGGTTACCATTTCTTAGTCGACCTTATAAAATAATCATTGTCCACAAGCAACTCACCTTTAAGTCCCCCATACGAACCGTCAAGATGAATGTAGGAGACTTAACCTCTGTAAGAGATATAGACTTAGGTTTCTTTGCCCGATTCAAATCCAAAAAAAAATCTGTAGACGTAATAAATATAAGTGAATGGGATGAACTGATAAAAATCATAAAATTCATGAATCCCGCTGTTCAAATAGACCGCCGTTCAAAAGTCGGCAGAATAATAGGAAAGTGCCTTTATCCCGTCATCGTGACATCGTTGATTTATATTTTAGGACTGTCTGTGTATTCGTTGCGCATTAATATAACCGAATGTGATACCGATTTGGCTCCTGTAATTGTCGCTCTTGAAAAGTACAAAACCGCAAATAACCGCTACCCCGATAAACTTGAAGCGCTGATTCCCACATATCTAAATGCCTTACCAAGAACCGCATATTATGTCGACGAATCTGGGGAGTACACAATTGGTCGCTATGTCTTTATGTTCAGCAAACGCTTGTATAGCTCACGCACAAAGGGATGGAGGAATGAAGATTAAATTTCTTCTCCATGCAACCTGCCTAAATGGTCGAGAGAGACATAGAGATCAATCATTCCATGTCGATAACACTGAAATTTTTTTCCATCTTAAGAATTGCTGATTGGTGACCATGCTATCAGGGAAACGATTTTTTACAAAAGAACGGACCAGATTTTTATCCAGGAGAATTATCCTTCCGTTTCTTGTGATTTATTTCGGGATGGCAGTTATCACCACTGTCCGTGATATGAGCATCAATAACGATGAATATGCCGCCGTTCTTCTTTCCGATTATGCATTCTGGCAGTATGACTACTGGGCATCTCCATGCGCATTTTTCGGTTCTTATATTCCCTGGTCGCACTACTTTAACAATAGAAACATGAAAGTAAAATGGTTTTTTCGGGCAAAGAGCCATGACCTTGAGGAAGTCATAAAAGATAAGGACTGCCAGAGTATTGTGCTGGTTGGGCATGGGGATATAGATAGTTGGCAGGCAACGGATAAGGAAGTTATAACCTCAACAGTTGCGAATATGATGAAAGGTGTACCAAAGAAGAGGGGTGAGTGGCTGCAGTTGAGTTGCGGCGGGGAAAGCAAATATTTCATGAAAATGGGCGAGCTGGTGATGGAAGATAAAAAAAATGTTTATACATACTCTAGCTCTGTAACGACATATATCTTCATTTTCGACGCTCTCTCTGGCTTCAGATATCTGAAATCTTTGAAACGGTAGCCTTTGATGCTAATTTATAGACGTGTCTACACGACTCAAGAAAATGCAGCAACGTTTTGCCAAAGAACCCATAGGAGGTGCACCCATGTCCAAATCCATCAGGAATTTTCTGTCTTTTTTGCTGGTCCTGCAACTCATTCTTCCCTATTCAACTTTCGCAGCCGCGGTCGGTGAATTCAGCTCAGTAGTCGGCGGTGTCACACAGACAAGAGCCAGGGAAGTCATGACACCCAATGTCAAGTCGCCGGTTGAAATGAAGGACTTGATCGCCACGGCCCGTTCTGCCTCGGCGATGATGGTCTTTTCCGATGACAGTACGATTACACTCTCTGAGAATACCAAACTGGAAATCAAGGAATTCCTTTTCAAAGACAACTCGCGCAGAGGCATTTTTTCATTGGCGATCGGCAAATTGACGGCCAACGTGAAGAAGTACATCGGCGGAGATAATGTTTTTGAAGTCAATTCGCCTTCGGCAGGCGTCGGCGTCAGGGGGACGGGCTTTGAATTTGTCGAGGGCATAAAAGAGGGCAATGTCGCTTCCAATATGGCGACCGTCGCCTGTACGGACGGTTCATTGAATCTGTCTGCGTTGTCTGCGACGGGGGAAGTCGTGTCCACGGCCACGCTTGAAGCGGGCCAGGTGGCCGTCATTATCGGGGGCGTCATCACCATTTCCGCGATCGGTGCAGCAATGGCGGCGGCTGCCATTGCCAAGGCGACGGAAACCGGAGCGGCAGGGGCAGCGGGAGGTGCAGGCGCCGGTACGGGTGGTGCGGCTGCGGCAGGCAGCGGAGCAACTGTCGCAGCGGGAGGTACAGCGGCTGCGGCAACGGGCATGTCAACGGCTGCCATCGCGGGAATCGCGATTGGCGGGGTTGCTGTTGTCGGTGGAGTAGCAGCGGCGGCCGGCAGCAGCGGTAGCAGCAAAAGCACCCCACCGCCAACAGACTATTCTGCCTATTCTGGCACCTGGTCCGGAAATATGACATGTACCGGACAGTCAGGAGGTCCTTGCTGCCAGTGTGGGGGGGGTTCTAACTCGGTGCAAGTTGTCGTGAATTCGGCTGGGAATGCAACAATGACGGCAAACAATGAATGCAGATCGGTTTATAGCGGCGCATTTAGTGGGAACGTCCTTACTTTGACGACAAGTAACGGACAGTGGCACTGTAATGGAGTCCTTTATTGCAATGGGACAGGAACCGGAACGATCACGTTTTCCGATACGAACAACGGCACAGGCAGCTTTACAGAACGCAATACGCAATTGGGGTGTCAGATCAGTGGGAATGTAACTTTTTCAAAACAAGGTTCTGTCACGATCCGTTGGTAAGGAGGAAAGAGAATATGAAACTCAAAAAATATTATATTCTGCTGAAACTATTCATCGCTCTTGCCCTCGTACTGCTGGCGGCGGGATGCGGCGGTACGGGCGGCAGTGTCGGCAGCGGCAACGCCGACACAGGTGCCATAACGGCTAAACTTAACTGGAGCGGCGATACAAGCCGACATATCCTTTCAGCCCCTGCGGGAGTCGTGAAGGTCAGGATTATCGTGTCGGGAACCGGCATGACTGATATTCAAAAGGACTTCGACGCAGCGGTCGGCCAGGGGACAGTGGCCAACATACCTGCCGGCAGCAGCCGGACCGTCACGGCACAGGGACTGGACGCGAGCGGCAATGTGATCGCTAAAGGGGTAATAAGCAATATCACCATCATCGCCGGTCAGACGACTGATGCGGGGACGATTACCATCATACCCGTCTTGGCCTTGGCTGACTTGATCACAAATGGTCTTGATTCTTTAGGCAAAAAGGATGTCACCGGGGCCAAAGCCTTCTTTAAGGAGGCTGTAGATAATTATCCGACTGTTTCCACTAATGATGGGGATACCGCGAGGTTCTTCTACGCATTTACCAGGGCAGTCGGCGTTAATCTCTATGGCACTGGAACTACAGGGGCTTTAGGTAGTGTTGGGGACATTTTAGACCGCATGGGCTGTGATTCTGCGGGTAGAAGTCTTACGAATTTAGCAGTGGTGTGCCCCAAAACATTGCCATCTAATTCACCCACGGGAAGTGAATTGCAGAGTTTTCTTTATACTGTGATAAAGACAGAGTTGGAAGGCGCCCTTGCCAATCTGAATGCAGTATCCACCTCATTTAGCAAATCTTGGAAAGAACCCATCTCCGGAAAAACTTACATAAGTGACTTTGGTGATGTCCTCGTCTTAAAAGCCTCGATTAAGGGAGCCCTGGCAGGAATCCTTATTCAATATGCATACAATCTGAATGCGAATATTGCCACGGAAGCCAATGCCTCCCATACGGCCCAAGTTTTTCTCAGCAACAATACAAGCTTCCTCACCCGGGCAAGCGGTTATGCGACTTATCTCTCAGAAGCCAAAACCTACTTGAGCCAGGTGGCCGATGACCTTACGGCTGCCATTACCAAGATAGAACCCAGCAGTCGCAACACGGCCGCTTATCTTATTAATGTAAACGCCCAGGCAATTACCGACGCAAAGATAAATTTACCCATTTGGAAGGCATCTTTAGCCAGCGCGCAAAAATATGATAACGGTAAGGACGGAATATCAGGTACTGCGGATGATTTAATTGTTAACCTAAGCCCATTCTTTGCTGGCATCAATTTGAGAGATCTAATGCCACCAATTACGGGTAATAATGCCTCCGGATACTTCCCAGACGCAACGATGGGAGGGGTAATTGTTCAGGGGTCGAAAATGAATGAAGATAAAAATGGCAATGGGATACCGGATATCCTGGATTAAGCAGACGGTGAATAATTTCTCTTCTATGCTGCGATTATTCCCACGGTTATATGGAGGAATAATCGTTATTCTAATCGTCTTCGGCCTCGGTATTTGGGGCATGCAGCAGCAGAAGGTGGCTGTGCACCAACCATTACGTGCACTGGGTGAAAAAATAGACCCCACTTGCCCGATAGTCATCAGGGGCATATCCTATCATTTGGTTAAAGAAGGCAGGCGTGTATATTACGTTAAAGCTGATGAGTTTAAGATTAATCCTAGGGCCTTTGGAGTTTTTTTAATCCAACCGATAAAAGAGGCTACTTTGGTCAACGCCTTTATTGAGGTCTACCTTTCTACACAGGGCAATCCTGCGCAGGAGGTAGACCTCTTTCCTTCTTTCCTTTCTTCTTCATCTGACCCAGAGGCAAAAAAACTTTCCATGGCAGGTATTGGTGTAATCACTAGAGGGGTATTTAAGAACCTTCACCTTAACATTTACAAAAATGAAAAGCTGTCTATAGTAGTTGTAGCCGCTGAAGCTATTACAAGCTTTACCAAGAAAGAGACTGTCTTGAAGGGGGTCCAAATAGAACATAAGGTCTCAAAAAAATTCATCAAGGCACAGAGTGTCACATGGGATGCAAACGAAAATATCTTCAAGATTCCAGGAGAATATATAGCAGAGACACCAAAAGGAACGGCAAAAGGATATGGTATAAAGGTAACTCTTGACTTTGCAGTGGCAAAGATGCCGTAATTTGTTGTGAGGGCAGGTAGAAATACAGCACGCGCATGTTTTAAGAGTTTTCTCGTTCCCAAGCTCCGGTTTGGCAACGCCTTTTCCTTTGAAGCTCCAACTTCTGTTAACCCATCTTCCGCAGGATGATGTTAAATTCGAGAGAATTTGGCTGGGCTTTTTTGTAAAGTTGCAATGATTACGGGCCATGTTCTTTGAAAATCGGATGTAGTGGAGACCAGCCCCTTGCATAGAGGAGCGAGACTG
>JAPLJQ010000363.1 GCA_026388495.1 Deltaproteobacteria bacterium
AGTGCCTTTATTGCGTCCCTGAGCTCTTCCCTTACGACGCATCATCTCAGTGAAACGAAATTCGGCGTCGATAAGATGAGAAGAATGCACCTGGGAACGGAAGCAGGGTCGGTGCCTGCTTCCATTGTCGAGAAAATTGGCAGCCGGACGACGTTTCTCAAGGATGAAGAGGAAGTATTAAAGGCGCTCGTCAGTAGAAAAATAGACGGCTTCATTTACGATGAGGCGACGCTTCAATATTACGCAGAAGGAAAATACCGGGGAATCATTACCGTGCACCCGACCAGCCTGAAAGAGATCGTTATTGCCTTTGGAATGCCCCACAACAGCCCGCTGCGGAAGCCGATCAACATATCGATGTTGAAGCTTCTCGATGAACCGGTATGGGAATCCATCCTGAGCCGTTATGGTCTGGACAGTAACTTCGAAGCAAGGCACATTATCATCGGCAGGGAAAAGAAACGTAAAACCGTGGCAAGTGACGAATGAGGACAAAAACCCTGAAGACAATCCCCCCGCCCTACACTATTCTCGCATTAGGTCCCTTCAGCCCCGTACCGGAGACGGGATTTTCCGTGAACATCGTCCCCGTGGAAACCCCAACCATCCAGGAGGCTTTTGGTCAATTGTCACCCCGGCTCTGGATTCCGGCGCCTACGGACATCTGCCCGCCCGGGGGTCTGACCCTGCAACCATCCGGATTAAGAGATCTCACCCCGGACGGCCTGATCCAGACGACACCCTATCTCAAGGATCTCTGCGACGCCGGGGAATTCGTCGCCAAGGGCCACACCAGCGGCACCGCCCCGGCGGATATCGCCGACCAGGTACAGTCCACCTGGCCCCATCTTCCCCTGGACCTTTCCATCCCCACGGCGTCTGCGCAACAGGCAACCCGCCACGACAGCGCCGTCGACGATATTCTCTCCATGGTGGCCATGCCCGGCGGGGCAGACCAGGGAGAACCAAGGAGCGTCGGAGGTCCCGCGGACTGGAAAAGACAGATTGAAGGCCTCTTGTCGGCAAATATCGACTGTATCTTCAACAACGAAGAATTCCGGGCCTTAGAGGCGGCCTGGCAGGGACTGGAATGCCTCTTCCTCCGGGGCGGCGTCCGGGAGGAAGAAGGGGGCAAGGTCGTATTGAAAATCGTCCCGGCCTCCGCGGCGACCCTTCCTGCAGCCCTGAAATGCCTGGCGATCGAGCTTGCTACGGATACCCCCGATCTCATCCTCATCGACCTGCCCATGGACAACACCCCCGGCGGCGGCGAGGCGCTGGAAAGAATCGCCGCCTTTGCGACAACGCTGCTCACCCCGACGGCGACATGGATCACCCCCGCTTTTTTCCATCTGGACAACTGGCGGAAGCTGCACCGCCTGCCCTATCTCAAACACCATCTGGACAGCGCCGTCTATGCCAAATGGCGCAAACTCAGGGAACAACGGTCAGGACAATGGCTGACCCTGACCTGCAACCGTTTTCTTACCCGAGCCCCCTATGGAGAAAACAACCGCCCCCGTTCAGTCGCCTTCACGGAGACGAAACCCCTGTGGATCAGCCCGGTCTGGGCACTGGGAACCATGGCCGCGCAGAGCGTCAACCAGTTTGGCTGGCCCTCGCGCCTGACCGACTACATGCGCGTGCGCCTGAAGGATCTTGCCGTGTCTGTCCAAGGGAGTGAAACAGCTTCGGCCACGGAGACGATCTTTCCGGAAGACCGAATCCGGCAGTTTGTGGAAATAGGCATCACGCCTCTGGCGGGCGCCCCGGGGCAGGACACGGCCTTCATGCCCAAGGCCGTCGTCGCCTCCGGCGAATCCCTCCTTTCCCAGATGTTCTTTTCCCGGATTATCGGTTTTCTGATCAGGCTTCGGGAGGACTGTGAGGAAAACGACGGGGAAACGGAGCCGGCAAGTTTTGTCGCCGCGGCCCTAACGTCCTTTTTTGAAGCAACGGGACAGGAACCGCCGGACGACCTGTGGGTAACAGCCGGCGCCTACCCTGAAGGGCACAGGCAGGGGGAAGAGGCGTCGCTGCCCCTGGATATTGCCTTCACTCCTCCGAGGGCGGTGTCCCCGGATTCCCGGAAGCTGGCCTTCACCTTTTCCTGGTAAGGGCCTGCAAAGTATCGTAATTTTATGCGGTTTAAATATTTAATATCATTGATAAATTGTGATCATGCGAAAAATTGCCCTTTCGGAGAGGGTGTAAAGCCTGCACAAATGAGGAGGTCTCGACATGAAAAAGATCTGGATCAGCGCCTTGGACAAGGACCAGGAAAAGGTCCAAAAGATGATGAGCGTAGTCAAGACTTACGGTCTGGGAGTGGATGGGCATTTCTGGCTGGACGACCTGACGAAGATGGCCTGGGACGGCGCCCTGGAACCCCTTGCTGCCACGGATACGGCCCTGTGGATTATTATCGGCACGGAAGCCTCATGGCAAACCCCCTCCGTCCGGCAAGGTCTTTCTCTGCTCGCCCTTGCCGTTCAACATCAAAAAGGGTTGGGTTTCCCGATCCTCCTTGTCCCCACGGAAGGAACGATCGATCCGGAGACGCTTCCCACCCTCTTCCGGGGCGCAGAGGTTCTTCCCTTCGCCACGTCAACGCTGGGTCCAAAGATCGTGGCCCTGGCCAATCGGCCTGTTACATCCCTTGATCCCGGATACCGCCTCAATCTTCACGCCCTGCATGGCATCGGCCTGTGGTTCGAGGTGGGGCCGCCGAAGAATATCCCTTGGGACGGCGCCATGTTCGGCGTGCACGGGGCGGATATCGACGTCCACGGCGTCGGACCGGCGGACGGGATTCCTGCCCGGACCGTCCTGGAATATGCCATGAAGGGCATGAAGGTTACCCTTGGGGAAGAGGAGTTTACCACCTGGGCCGCCCAGAATCACCTCGACGGCGCCATGTCCTATTACGTTCGCGTTCAGGGCGTCCCCGACAAACTGCTCTTTGGTCCTTATGCCGACGACGACGATGCGGAGGTCCATATTGTCTCCCTGACCTGAAAGGGGAACGGATATGTCGGAAAGGTCTGAAGTCATGCGCCTCAAGGCTTTAGGCTCTAATTTGAACCGAGTCAGAACAAGGTCATGATCATGAACTGAGCGAAGGGATATTATCTGGGGGCTTTATGGTAACCCTCCCGGACGGCCACCGCTTCGGAATCAAACTCGACGCGGTGATAGGCCTCGATCTGGTGGTAATATTTCATCCCCGGCAAATGATACCGTTTGCTGTCCCGGTTCCCTATGACCTTCTCTTTCCTGACGGCCGGGGCCGGAGATTTGACTGCCGCCCGCGGGACTTCGACATTGATCACATCCGTTTTGGCGGCCCTTTCCCGGAGGGGATGGAAATAAAAAATAATACCGGCCAGAATTGCAAACAGGAGAAACAAGGCGGCAACACTCGAGAAGACAAGACGGCGCTTGCGAAAATAGCTGGGTTCCTTCGCTAAGGAGATAATCGTCTGGGGCAGCACATATGATGCGGCGACAACGGGAGGAGGCAGAGACTTTTCAATGACTTCGGGCAAGCGTCTGGCAGGCTGCAACGCGAAACGTTTCACGGCCTCCTGATCATCCATGAGGAGATAACGGCAATAGCGCTTCAGATAATCCGGAATGGCTTTTTTATCCGGGAAGGCACCCTGATCATCGGCTTCCAGTGCCACAAGGAGAGGTAAGCTGATCTTCGTAGCCTTCGAAAGGGCTGTCAGCTTGATCTCACGGGCTTCCCGCTCTCTACGCAGATAGGCCCCCAGCGTTTCTCTCTCTTTCTTATCCATTGCCGTCATCCCTGATGTCCTTTCATAACACACCCCCCGGTCCTTGACAATACGAATGTCCCCTTTTTCCTTGACACCTGTTCATACGTTCATTATCCTTCTCCCTGAGGAATGATACAATCATGGTAAAGCGTTTGCTTCTATTACTTGTGATCTGTTTCCTGGCGGGCTGTAGCCCGGAAAAGATTGTTGTCAAGACCGACAACATACAATTGCCCCGTGATTACAAGATCCATAACGAAATCATTCCCGTCAATCCCGGCGTCTTTCCCGAGAATCAGCCCTGGCAGACCATAAACGCCAATCTGAGAAGAAAAGTCTTTTTCAACGACCGGCAGACCATGGTTCTATATGAGGCGGCCAAAACGGACACGGGCAAGGATGTGAACACCCAATATCATTATCACGAGCTTTCCGGATATGTACTCAGCGGCAATCTGCTGATCAGGATCGACAAGAAAGTCCAGAGCATGGGGCCGGGAGGGGTCTATATCGTCCCTTCCAATGTTCATTACGCTGTTCTTCCCCTCACCGGAAAGGTCTCTTACCTGGAGATATTCACACCCACCCGGGATGACCTTCGCAGCCCCCCCATTCTCCTGCGTTTCGATGAAAACGACGTGAAAAGCGTTATCTACAAGTGGTACGCCTATCTGGACAAGCTGGCCGATGTGAACAATTACCTGCCTTTGCTGGCAAATAGAGGCCTGGTCATGCACATTCCCGGAGCTGTCATTCGCACTCAGGAAGATTTCAAGACCTGGTATGCGGGAATGCTCAAGAAGACTAAAACCAATACCAGCATAGTTAAAAATGTCGTCGTCACGATCGATGAAAACGGCAATTTTATTGCGGAATTCAACGTGTCCTGGGAGGCACTTACCTCCCTCGATGAAAAAAGGAATTATAACTCCCGGCAGAAATGGACCCTCGTTGATCAGGGCGGGGTGACTCCCGTCATTCTGGGCACGGATTACAAAGAAATCAGCAACATCATGCCGTGACGACGGCACCGATCTCCCTGAAACAATCTTTTGTCTTTAAAAAACGTGAGAAATATAAACCATTAAAATAAACCCGACCACGAGATTTCAATGACTTACGCCATTCCAAATGCCAAAATGTGCCTACAACTGTCGAACGTCGGATAAAGCGAGAATGAACAATGTCAGAAAAAGTAAAACGCGCCGTCATTTTATCTTTGGTTGGGATCTTCACAATTTTGCCCTGAAATAATCTTCTCCGTGAATTTAATAAAAGCCCAAAGAATATGGATACGTAGGGGGGGGGGGATTTTATAAGGAGGTGAACAGGAATGCTCCGGAATGCACAATAAAATTTTGAATCGTTCAGGTTTATGATGAGCATTTCTCCAAGCAGTACGGATTCTGGCGACCCTATGTCGAGCAGGTGATTTACCGCTACCTCGACTGCGGTGATCTGCACAACGGCTTTGCCCGCTCTAATAAATGCCGGTTACACGCGGTAATCCTCACTTCATTTTTGAACTGAAATCCGTGGACTTGTAGATAACGTCAATTACCGACGCATTCCATCTTTTCTTTGACCACGTGCGCAATACGGGTAGTAGAACTAAACCTGCTACACCAGCGCATCGGTCGCAAATCACAACTTCAATAATTAATGACCTGTGAATAAAACCTGCTGTTAAGATTCACGGGCGGCATATTCAATTTTCACGGCAAGTGTATCTCGATAACTTTATGAGGGTGGAATCGATGGCGTATCAGTGGGCGGGAAGCGTGGCTGTTACACTGCGGGGAGGAATGAAGCAGAAAGCCGCCTCAACCCAACGCCCCGTTCCAAACCTCAAAAGCGTAATCGCCGTTTTCTGAGGGTTTGAAAACAGACACATACGTCAGGACGTGCCAGCCGATGAACTCCCTGTTTGCCGGGTCATAAGCGACTTTGTTCCATGTTTTACGCCACGTGCCGGTGTTGAAGTATATCTTGTCGTGGGTCGCGCCGCTGCCTGTGGGCGCCTGATCCAGGGGAATGATGAGGTGATCGTGGGTATGGCCGTACAGGACATAGGACGCTTCGCGGCTGCGCACCCTGGGTTCGGCGAGGGCGTGCTTGGCGTATTCCTGGTCCCCCACGCCGGGCATGAACCGCTTCAGCATATCTGCAACGTCTTCCAGAATGAATTTGGAAATGCGGGAGGACAGGTGCAACGCCGCTTCCAGTTGATCGATGGCGTCGGGCCAGAATGGGACGTCCATTTTTTTGATGAAGGGAATCTCGAAAAGCTCGTCAACGCACCGGGTCCATGTCTCTTCGATGATCCTCCGGACATGGGCGTTCTCCACACGGTTCATGACCATGAGAACCCAGGAAGGCGCGTCGAGGAGAGGACGAATGTTGTCCAGCTCCTTGAGAAGCCGCACGATGTCGTCCTGTTCCTCCTTGGGAATCGGGTTTGTTTCTTTCAGCCTCTTCCTCACTTCTTCGGGGAATTTGTTCAAAAGCTCGATGACGATGGCATCGCCTACGGATGAATCATCGCGGTTTCCCATGTGGTTGAACTTGTCGTATATATCCCCGTTTCTGGCGAAGGCGCTGTAATCCGGTTCGAACAGTTCGGTGGGAAACGGGTCTTTGCCCTGGGTGATGCCGAGGGATCCGGCGACAATGTCCCGGCAGGACGCGTAGCGGTTGATCAGCCAGTCATGGTTGCCGATGACGTAGGTCGTCCGGAATCCGCCTGCCATTTGCCCAGTCAATTCCTCCAGCGAGCGCAGGTATTCAATGGATTGCCCGTTATTGTTGATGATGCCTTGAAGAATCTTTAACACGACCGCTTCCTGTTCAGGGCCGGCAGGGTCCCAGGGGCGCACGGCGCAGGCAAGCCATTCCGTGGATCGGATAAGGTCGAAAATATCCCCGAGGAGCGCCACCTTGATCTCCTGAACGGGATTGTTTTTCACACTCTCGATCAGCTTCTTCAGATTTTCGGAAAACACCCTGAAGGCCGTTGACTTGATGGTCTCACCCGAAGTGCCGTCTGTAAAATGTACGTCGCTTAAAAATACCAACATGGCTTTCCTCCTTACCGGTACATGAGGTCCATCATATCAAGCATGGGCCCGGCCGATTTTTTCTCGATGATCCTGACC
>JAPLJQ010000227.1 GCA_026388495.1 Deltaproteobacteria bacterium
GGGGAACATGAAGCTGTTGAAAGAAACCCTGTTTTTCTAAAGACAGTGGGGTTTTGTCTTTTATAGGAGGCAGGGCTATGGATGAAGGCATCAACGCAGGAATCATTGCATCCGGCAGCGGCACGGCCGCAAACGCTGTTATGAACGCTTATAATATGGGCTTTATGCCCGAACTTGCAGACCTTCGGCTTATCAGCACCAAAGGCAGCGCGGGCTGTATCGGGAAGGCGGAAATTCAGAAGATAAAGAGCGAAGTAATCGAGTGCAGGAGCAAACAGGAAGTGCCTGATTTTAACCTGCAATTAAATCAATATATCAAAGATCAGAATATCCAGTTGCTCATCCTGGCGGGCTGTGTCTGGGAACTGTACCCCATTGAAGGTGTCTTGATGATCAATATTCATCCGGCAGATACCCAAAGGCACGGTGGAAGGCACATGTATGGCCTCAAGGTTCACGAGCGCGTTCTGTCGGATGTCATGGATATGGTTTACCGTGAAGTTGCTAAGCCGGAAGATGATTTTGAAACATGTCTTACGGTTCACGAAGTTGGTTTTCCCATCGATCAGGGGCCCGTCATCATGAGGGCTCCGGTAAAAATTCCCAACGAGATCATTATGGGGATGCACACAGGAACTCTCAGCCTGGAAGAAGGCGCTGAGAAACTTCAGAAGCATGTGTTGGAATATGAATGGATATTCTTGCCGGCAGCGGTAAGGGCGGCAGCAAGGAATATTATTACCGAGAATAAGAAAAAAAGATGGGTTCAGTCCGTCGGATAATTTAAACGTTTTAATCGTGCAATAAAGGAGGGCAATATGGCCGATAAAGCTGATCCACAGCAACCCCAGCAAATCCAGATCAACACCGCTGATGACATGTCGAGAGGCAGATACAGCAATTTGATGTTTGTATCGCATGGCCCCGATGAATTTATTCTTGACTGGATTCTAAACTCACCCAACGGCGCTCATCTGGTTTCGAGAATAATATTGAGCCCCGCTAATGTTAAGAGAACAATCGAAACCCTGATGATAAATTTGAAACAATACGAAGAAAAATTCGGGAGCGTCAAAGTCGTTGAGCCGGGTGATCAAAAGATTCATTAGCACGGTTCTGAATGTGATCAACGTCGGGAAACATGGGGAGTTGCTGTAAAATGATTGTTACGAAAAATATCTATGCCCATATTCCTCCTGAATTTCAAAATGAGCTATCAGAAGCGCTTCTGGATGGAAAAACATTCAGAATAGAGCGGATCGTCTCAAAAGGACATTGCTCGCCAAAGGGCTTCTGGTATGATCAGGATGACAACGAATGGGTGATTCTTCTGAGAGGAAGCGCCGGGCTGCGATTCGAGGAAGGGGATGAACTGATCACGCTGAGTCCCGGAGATTACGTCCATATCGGCAGGCGCCAAAAACACAGGGTCGAATGGACCGCTCCGGATCAGGAAACGGTATGGCTGGCCGTGCATTATAGATAGGGTTGATCCACCGGTATAAAGACTATTAAAAAGATTTCAGGGAAGGTGTTATGACATCTGAAAATAAGTTGCTCCCCATTCTGAGGGATGGGATTTACATCATCAAAATGGTCCTCTTTAAAATGATGAGAAGCGCCCTTGCAGAGCGATATCCCGACGGGGAACAAGCCTTTGTCAATAAACTGACGGGAGCTGTGGTCAACACGTTATTCGGCACGCCGAATCGGGAAGAACCATTTTTATCCTTTGCAAAATCAAACAAAATTCTGATTGATGAGGAGATGAAGAATATCGCCGTTGAATTTCCGGAAATGAAAATACCCATCACTGACGCGCTTCGTGTACAATTTATGTGCGACAGCCAGGAGGGTTTTGAGAATGAGTCGATGCTTATGAAGGCGAGGGATCTCGGCATCCTGATCATGGAGCGGGAGGTTCCCCTGCCGGATCATTTCATGACGCTTGCCAGAAATCTTGGCGAGGAATATAACATGACCCATCACGTTCAGATCCA
>JAPLJQ010000568.1 GCA_026388495.1 Deltaproteobacteria bacterium
ACTGTCATTTCGAGCAACGCGAGAAATCTTAATAATTAATGAAATAAACATCTTAAGATTCCTCACATTCGTTCGGAATGACATTTTTCCTTATTGTGACACAGTCTCGTGATCGCAAGGGCATCTATTTTTGCTGTGCGCGGGCTGACATTCTTCTTGCCAGGCCTTCTTCGTATCTTTCCCGGCTGTGGAAGCTGCACGAACCGATCAGCTTTTTTGGTTTTTCGGCGCTGCATTCCGGACAGGGCAGGTTGTCGTAACTTTCCCCGACCTTCATAAGCCGTTCAAAGATATGGCTGCAGGCGCTGCATTCAAATTCATAAATGGGCATAATGGTTTTCCTCAATATACTTTCAAGGGGATGATCTTTGCTATTTCTTTAAAATCATTGTCGTTATGAAGAAGATAAAGGTCCTGTTCCAGCCCTCTGCAATGAGAGATTCGTCAAGAACGATGTTGGTTCTCATCTGACACCTCCGATGGTGTATTACTATAGACATATTGTTGTGCCTGTCAATAGGAAACATGATAAAGCCCCGTAAGGGAATCCCCCCGGGGCTTTATCCCTACGTAGCCCTGATAGGGCGATAGCATTGTCGATACCGTAGTTGATATTCGTCCTTGCGCCCAGGCTTTCGGCGGCGCGAGGAGGAGCGTCGGAGCTCCGACGCTATTTAATATATTGATATTATATGAGAATCATACGACCACCAAAAAGTTTTGCAATTTTGTTTTTCCCTATTTTCCGGAATGAAGAAACCCCGGAGGGAAATCCCTCCGGGGCTCTTTTAATGACGTTACACTTTTTCAGGAACAGCCGAGTTAGAAGGTGAGATTCAGCTGGTGCATAATGAGATAATTGTCGTCGATTTTGTTATCTGCGTTCGTTCCCTTGAAGTAATCGCCGGTGAAGAAGTAAGCGCCGCCGACCATGTAAGACAGGTTGTCGAAGATCTTGTAGGTCACTTTAAGATCCACTTCCTGACCGATGGCGTCGGAGACGTATTCCTTGTTGGTTGTGCTGACAGCCACGCCTTTTGTTGCTCTCGGTTTCTGGTCAGCCTTCATCCAGCTGTAGTTTAACTGCACATCCAGTTTGGGTATGGGCTTGGCGCCGACATAACCCTGAGCGAACCAGATGTTGTCGAAGAAGTACTTGTATTGATCTGCAGTTGCTGCATATCCACCAGCCGTTATTCCAGCGGCGTGGTTGTACCAGTAACTTCCGAAGATCAGACAGGGCTCAAACACGGAACCGGCGTTCAAAGCCGCAAGCCATCCACCGTTCTTCTTGGTGGCGGAGCCGTAATCATCCCCCTGGACATAGAGGAACATGGCGCCCACGTATGCGGGTTTCAAATCCACGTTCGCCTTGATGTAGAAACCCAGTTCGGAGGCGTCTACATCCGCTGTTGTTACGGGGGCTTCATACTTGGTTGCTTTACCCGTGATCCAGACAATTTCGGACTCGACATAAACGGGGCCGAAGGTCATCTTGACATAGGGATCGAGAACGTGCAGCGTTGCTGTGGCGGAACCATACGCTGCGGGTCTGGTGTATTTCAGGTCGGCATACTGATACAGAAGACCGGCCTCGCCGCCGCTCCACTTGTAGATGAACCCTAAATCATAGGCGTCATCGTCGGAATCAATACCATCGAAGGTAACAACACGATTACCACGAACCTGCCCTTCTTTGTTTCTTTCCAGGGCGGCAACGACAGTCATGGGGCCGGAAGCAAAGATGTACTTGATACCCGGCTTGGTGTTGTTACCGTCGGCAACGGCGGTTCCCCAGGAGGTGAAGTTCTGATACCCCACCATGAACTGGCCGATGCCGGTTTTGAAGTCAATATAGGCGCGCTCGAACTCAATGTTTTCCTGTGTGTAAGCCCCTGTATTAGCGGGAATCTGTAAACGGGTATTTGAGTCATAGGTCCCGTACCAGGTTGTGTCTCCCCATTTCTTTTCCAGGGCGTCGAACCGGGTGACCAGGGTCAGGCCTTCGGCAACCTTGAAATCCGCCTGCATCCTCAATCTCTGATCGTACACGGCGTACGAACCAGCATTGGTATTGGTATCCGTCTTTTTTAACGACGGGTTGCTGGCATAAAGACCGTTGATAAGATACGAACCGCTGAACTTCACGTCCGCACCACCCACGGCGCCGAATGCCGGCATCGTAAAGGCCATCATCAGCCCTACGGTGAGCATTACAATCCAAAACTTTCTCATTTTTTCCTCCTGTTTAAATGTTGCGTGCGATCTTTTCGGGCATGTCTTGAAAAGATCATCCCTTCCAATAAAAAACTTGCGATCGGTCTTATGATCCGCATGGTGCGGGAGGAGGCCTTTCCGGTTTCCTCAAGACCCTGTTACAATGGTTCCTTCCTCACCTCCTTTCCACCAAAATCGCCGCTTAGCTAACATTGCGGGCACGCTTTGTCAAGTCATTTTACCCGCGCAGCCCTTTGGTTCACATGAAACCTGATCCAAGAGGTGAGCAATAATTATACCAGAGGCGCCGCAGGGAAGGCCGGCAGGAGGTGTATGTTATGTATCTTGTTAGAAATACAGGTAAATATGCGTAAACGTCCCGTGTGTCGGACAGGTTGAATGCCGTCTTCGGGACCCGCAAAGGGTGTGTAAAAAAGAACACAGGTTATGTTAAAAATGCCTGACTAACCACCATGCCC
>JAPLJQ010000134.1 GCA_026388495.1 Deltaproteobacteria bacterium
CACGCAGCGCAATTCTCCCCGGGCGAGGGCAGGCTTCAACATATTGGATGCGTCGATCGCCCCTTCAGCCGCGCCGGCTCCCACAACGGTGTGAATTTCATCAATGAAAAGGATAATTTCTCCCTGGGCGCCCATCACTTCTTTCAATACTGCCTTCAGCCGTTCTTCAAATTCTCCCCGGTATTTTGCGCCTGCCACCAGGGACCCGATGTCAAGGCCGATAATCCGTTTGTTCTTCAGGCTGTCCGGAACATCGCCGTTGACAATGCGCTGGGCCAGGCCTTCCACAATGGCCGTCTTGCCGACCCCCGGTTCTCCGATAAGGACGGGATTGTTCTTCGTCCTCCGGGATAGAACCTGCATGACCCTCCTGATTTCTTCATCCCTTCCGATGACGGGATCGAAAGAATCTTTCCGCGCCAGTTCATTGAAATCCCGGGCATAACGCTTCAGGGCCTGGTACTTTTCTTCCGGATTTGGATCGGTCACGCTCTGCCTTCCTCTGATTTCCACGAGTACCTTGAAAATGTTGTCCTTCGTGATGCCGACTTCCCGGAGGATCCTTGCGGCATAACCTTCTTTTTCCTCTGTTGCGGCAATCAGAATGTGTTCCGCACTGACGTACTCGTCTTTCATCCGCGCTGCTTCAACCAGTGCTGCGTCCAGTATCTTGTTGAGCCTGGGACTGATATATGTCTGCCCGGTTCCGGCTCCTTCTATCCTCGGTTGCTTTTCAAGGGCTTTTGTCAATTCGTTTTCAACAGCCTTCGGATCCACCCCAAGTTTTTTGAAGATTTCACCAGTGATACCCTCGGGCTGCTTGAGGAGCGCAGTCAGAAGATGCTCCACTTCGATAGTCTGGTGTCCGCGGGTATTTGCCAGTGATTGGGCCTCCTGCAAGGCTTCCTGAACCTTTAAGGTAAATTTGTCAAATCTCATGTTCCTCACCGCCTGATGTATTATTAATCAATCGGTTTATCAATGTGCACAAAGATTTTGCCGTTCTTGAATACCATTACATTTCCCGTGGATTCAGACAGAACAATGGCAATGGCATGGGTAACGCTTGTAATCCCGGCCGCGGCGATGTGCCTGCTTCCCAGTCCCTGTGGAAAATCCTTGCTGTCGAGAGATGCGCTGAGATACCTTCCCGACGTAATGATGACCCCGTTGTCTTTTATGATAAATGCGCCGTCGATGGCTGAGAATTCCTTGATCGTCTCCATCAAGTCGGGATTCAAAATGTTGCGATCTTCTTCACGATATCCCATGAATGGATTGATAACCATCTGCCTTGAGAGTTGAAGGACCCTTTCATGATCTCCCAGGATGAAAATGGTGCCCACTTTACGCCCCTCTCTTCCCTGGGCGGCCAGTTCCAGGGTTATATTGAGGACGGCGCCGAACACTTCCGGGTACACTCCGTCAGTGATATCGGTAATATTTTCAAGTGTCAGTATTTCAAATTCTTTTCCCACATCAATGACAAACATGCTGTCCACGTATCCGAATTTCGGAACGCCGCTTAAGCAGACAAGCTTATCCCCTTTTTTGAACAGACCTGTGGCAATGCCTTTGGTGATGGCAATTTTTATCTGACCGACCCTTGTGAGCTTGACATTCGGCACATTAATAACAGGCGCTGAACCCCTGAATCTTTCCGGTATTTGCCCATCGCCTTTTGTAACAAGAATCAGATCGTAACAGGGTTTTTCATCCTGGGATGCGGGCAAATCGGAAGCCAGCTCTGCGTACAACAGGATAGCCTTGGCCTGGATTTCTTTTGCAATTTTGCATGCCGATTCCATGATCGTTTTGTTCATCGTGTCCATGAATGGTATCTCCCGATGCGTTGTTTGAGTGATTGTAAATTAACCATAAGTAAGACGCATGTCAAGGTATAGACGTGTGAAATGACCGTCGAAAATAAAAAGACTTGACTGCCGGAGGATTATCATAAATAGTCACACGATTTGAAACCTTGGGGTGTTTTCTGTATTTTTCTCTTCCGTCGATGTGACGGGGATTGTATGATTTAAAGGTTTCGCTTTAAAATTAGACGTTGGAGGCATATGCGTTGGAGCTACCCGCGGTTACCAGCACCATTGACATCTACATATCTCAGATCAACCGTTTTCCCATCCTGACGGCGGAGGAAGAATTCAAAATTGCCGTCAGACTGAAGAAATTCAATGATATGGAAGCTGCAGAGAAACTCGTTGTATCGAATCTGAGATTTGTGGTCAAGATCGCCCACGAATATCGAAACTACGGACTTAAACTTGCCGATCTGATTCAGGAAGGGAATATCGGCCTCATGCATGCGGTAAAGAAGTTTGATCCCTATAAGGGATACAGACTTATATCGTATGCAGTCTGGTGGATCAGGGCATATATACAGAATTATATTATCAAGTCATGGAGTCTTGTTAAAATCGGGACTACCCAGACGCAAAGAAAATTGTTTTTCAAACTAAATCAGGCAAAGAAGCGGCTTCAGGGTTTTTCACAGAAAAATCCGGAATTCGGAGAAATTGCGGAATCGCTCGGCGTCAAGGGATCGGAAATTGAAGAGATGGATATGCGCCTGAGCAACCGTGATCTTTCTCTGGATGCGTATTTCAGTTATGAAGGAGAATCCACCCACATCGATTATCTGACATACGATGGCGAAAGTCAGGAAACGGCACTGATTAAGAAAGAAGA
>JAPLJQ010000305.1 GCA_026388495.1 Deltaproteobacteria bacterium
CCCTACGGTTAAATAGAGCGTCCCGATAATGGCCGGCATGATCCCGCCCCGGGTCATGGAATCCGTCGGCGGAAGCGTCAGAAAATCCCAAGTGATAGCCTGGAAACCGTGGAAAAAAATATAGCCAAGTATCCCTAACAGGGAAAGGGTGATGACCAATGCAGACAAGCGCACCACGGTAAAAAAAATCGTCTGCTTGAAATAACGCCACTTCATAGCGTTCCTGAACCTACTTCCTTGAATTTATTAGAGATGTAATCGGCAATCAGATTAAAAGCAAGGGTGACAAAGAACAAGACAATACCCGTGGCAAACAGAGCGTGGTAATGACCGCTCCCGAAAGGCGCTTCGCCCATCTCCGCAGCGATGCTTGCCGGCATGGGTCTCACAGGATCGAATATGCTCTCGGGAATAGCGGCTGCACCTCCGGCAACCATCAACACGACCATGGTCTCACCAATGGCTCTGGCCATGCCAAGAATGACGGCTGTCGAAATACCGGAAAGAGCCGCCGGCATGATAATCTTTATAATTGTTTCAAATTTTGTCGCCCCCAGGGCATAGGAGGCTTCCTTGAACTCTCGCGGCACTGCATACAGGGCGTCTTCAGAAATGCTCGATATGGTGGGAATAGCCATAATAGCCAGCATGACCGAAGCGTTGATGATATTCAGTCCCGTCGGCAGATCAAAGGTCTCCTGCAGCCAGGGCGCGACAATGACCATGCCGAAAAAACCAAGCACGACGGAAGGAAGACCGGCCAAGAGTTCAATAATCGATTTCAGGACCTCTTTAATGGCGGCCGGGGCAATCTCTGAGATGTAAATGGCAGACATCACGCCCAGGGGCACCGCTATCAGGCAGGAAAATAGAGTGACCAACAGGGAGCCGACAATAAGCGGCCAAATCCCGTATTCAGGCGGATCGTAGGTTGGATACCAGGCTGAGCCAAAAAGAAATTTGGATACAGAGATCTCCTGGAAAATGGGAATGCCCTCCCGGAACAGGAAAAAAACAATGAGTCCCAAGAGGAGCACAGAAATAAATGCTATAAATGCAAAAATATTCTTAATAAAGATTTCTCTGAAATATCTTGTCACAATTCGCCTTCTGGATCTTACGACGGATTATCTGGAATACCTACTTTTTCCCCTTTTTCGACTTCTCTTTTGTTCCTGCGAGTGGGACAAAACCTTCCTTCGCAACCAACTCCTGGCCCGCCGGGCTCAACACGAATTTGATGAATTTTTCCACACCCCCTGCCGGCTGGCCGTTGGTGTACATGTACAGGGGTCTTGCAACGGGATACTCCTTCGAGATGGCTGTTTTTGCCGAAGCCTGAACGCCATTGACCGTCAGGGGTTTTACCGATTTGTTTAAATACCCCAATCCGATATAGCCGATGGCGTATCTGTTTTTAGAGATGGCCTGCACAATCGCGCCATTGGACGCCTGTAACTGGGCCGTGGGCGCTACCTTGGCCTTGTTGAGGACCATCTCCGCCCAGGCCTCAAAGGTGCCGGAACTGCTGTCTCTGGAGATGACAACGATTTTCAGATCGTCACCGCCCACTTCTTTCCAGTTTTTGATCTTGCCCTGGTATATCTGGCTCAACTGGTCGATGGTCAGGTTTCTGACCTTGTTTTTCGGATTAACAATCGGAGTAATCGCGTCGATCGCTACGATCGTGGCAACCGGATTGACCCCTTTCGATTTCGCCAGTTCCACTTCCTTGGCCTTGATTTCCCGTGATGAATTTGCAATGTCCGTCGATTTATCGATCAGGGACTTAATGCCATCACCGGAACCGCCCCCGGACAGGGATATATTGACGCCCGGATTCGCCTTCATATAAGCTTCCAGTGTTGCCTGAGCAATGGGCAGGACGGTGGTCGAACCCTTGATGACGATGTTTTCGGCGCACACCGCACCCGCGCTGAACAGCAGGCACAATAAACTCAATAACCATGGTTTTAAAAATTTATTCATTTTTTTCTCCTCGTTTTTTCTTACATCATGAAGGATAAATGTTACAGCTTGATGACGGAATTGTTAAAACCTGATGACCGGCTGAAAAAATTGATATCTGGCGTCGATTTCATGGAATGCATGGTTCATTATTTAAAGAGCGATTAAAGAGAAATATATGGCCGCTGAAATAAATGCCGATATGGGTATGGTCAATACCCAGGCCCAGATGATATTACCCCCCACGCCCCATCGGACGGCCGTCAGCCGTTTCGTGGCGCCCACTCCCATAATGGCGCCTGTTATCGTATGGGTTGTGCTAACGGGAATGCCTGCCGCCGTAGCGCCTATAATGGAGATGGCAGCCGCAGTCTCTGCACAAAACCCTCCCATGGGCTGAAGTTTCGTGATCTTCGTTCCCATGGTCTTGACAATCCGCCATCCTCCCATCATCGTCCCCAACGCGATAACAAGATAACAGGCAAACTCAACCCAGTAAGGAATATAAAACGTTGATCCCAGCTGAACAGAACGACGGCAATGATCCCCATTGTTTTCTGCGCATCGTTCATACCGTGGCTGAGACTGAAAATGGCGGCGGAAAATAACTGGAACTTTCTGAATGTACGGTCCGCTCCCGCCACCGTCGAGTACCGGGATAAATTCAACGTCACGACCATTAAAATCAATCCGAGACTCAGGCCGATGATGGGGGAAAGAACAATAAAACTCGCTGTTTTAATGATGCCCTTCCAGACCAGCACCTCCGTTCCGCCTTTCACGAGACCAGCCCCGATGAGGCCGCCTATCAGGGCATGGGAAGAACTGCTGGGCAGACCCTGCCACCACGT
>JAPLJQ010000318.1 GCA_026388495.1 Deltaproteobacteria bacterium
GTTAAACAGAAACGTCATCGACGAGATCATACAGGTGTCCCATGAAAAGGCGGGGGAAATGGCGAGACGTATTGCGAAGGAAGAGGGTATCCTCGTGGGGATATCCAGTGGCGCCGCCCTCTGGGCTTCTTTCGAGGTGGCAAAACGAAAAGAAGCTGCAGGAAAAACAATCGTAGCTCTCCTGCCGGATAGTGGAGAGAGGTATCTGTCGACCTGGCTCTTTCAGAAATAATGATGCTTTGCAACATATCTCTACCCTTGTCATTCCCGCGAAAGCGGGAATCCATAATAAGACTGGATTCCGTGTCAAGCACGGAATGACATTTGGTGGTAGGAATACAGGGAGATGGCAAACGACTTTTTACGAACTTAACAAGAATGATTGAAATGAAAAACATTACAAATAAAAACAATTCAGTATGTATTGTGGAGACACAATCATTCACGTTTGCCGGACCGGGCAATGAACTCGAACTGGAATGCGGCGATACGCTGGGACCGATCACCCTCGCGTATGAAACATACGGAACGTTGAACGCGGATAAATCCAATGCAATTCTGGCGCTGCATGCCCTTTCCGGGGATGCCCACGCGGCAGGCGTGCATAGAGATCAGGATGATCCGGGCTGGTGGGATGACATGATCGGACCGGGCAAGGCGTTCGATACGAACAGGTATTTTGTCATTTGTTCAAACGTTATCGGAGGGTGTAAGGGTTCCACGGGCCCCTCCTCGATCAACCCGGCTACGGGCAAACCCTATGCGTTGGAATTCCCCTTTATCACCGTCGCTGATATGGTTCATGCCCAGCGAAAGCTGATCGATTTTTTTGGTATTGATCGACTGCTGTGTGTGGCGGGCGGTTCTATGGGAGGAATGCAGGTCCTCCAGTGGGTCGCCTCCTATCCGGAACGGGTGCGATCCGCTATTCCCGTTGCCACGGCACTGAAGCACTCCCCGCAGCAGATCGCCTTCAACGAGGTGGTCAGGCAGTCCATCATGGCGGATCCGGCCTGGCGGGAGGGGAACTATTACGAGTATGGCCAGCCAGAAAAGGGCCTGTCGGTGGCGCGCATGATCGGCCACATCACTTTTATGAGCGATCAGTCCATGGAAGAGAAATTTTCCCGAAGGTTGAGAAGCGGCCGTTTCAGTTTTAATTTTGATCCCGATTTTGAAGTGGAAGGCTATCTGCATTACCGGGGAGCGAATTTCGTGAAGCGCTTTGACGCCAATTCCTATCTCTATATCACGAAGGCGATCGATTATTTTGATCTCTCAGATAGTAAACTGATTCCGGCAGGGAGAAACATCGACACCCGATTTCTGGTCATCTCCTTCAAATCGGACTGGCTGTATCCCTCCTGTCAGTCGCAGGAGATCGTGCGGGCGTTAAAGATGAACTGTGTGGATGCCACCTATTGTGAACTGCAATCCACTTATGGCCACGATGCTTTTCTGGTTGAAGTGGAGGAGCAGACGACCCTGATCAGGCATTTTCTGGACAAGACATTCAACGGATATCTGGTGGTGGATGGCTATGGTGTCTGAAAATATCCGTCTGGATCACAACATCATTTATTCGATCATTGAACCGGGTTCCCGGGTGCTTGACCTGGGGTGCGGCGCCGGTGATCTGCTGTACCCCCTTGTCCTGGATAAACAGATCCGGGCTCAGGGGATCGAACTTGCGGACAAGGCCATTCAGGAGTGCGTCAAGAAAGGCCTGAGTGTTTTTCAGGGCGACATTGAAAACAGCTTACGGGAATATCCGGATCATGCCTTCGATTATGTGATTCTGAATCAGAGCATGCAGGAAGTGAGAAAAGTCGACTGTGTCATTCACGAGGCCCTGCGAATCGGCGGCAAGGTTATCGTCGGCTTTCCCAACTTTGCCTATTTCAAATCGCGGATCATGCTGTTTTTCCATGGCAGATCGCCGATCACGAAATCCCTGCCGTATCTGTGGTTTGATACACCGAACGTGCGCTTTTTAAGCATCACGGATTTCAAGGATTTTTGTGGGGAAAAGAATATCCACATCATGGAAGCCCATTATATGGGAGAAAAAGAACGGGTGCGTTTCTGGCCGAACCTGCGGGCTTTGAATGCAGTCTTTGTTTTGGCGAAAGGTGATACTAAAGCATGAAATGGAATGAACTGAGCAAGCGAGTACTGAAAGGCGGGTCACTGACGCATGATGAGGCGCTTGCCATAATGGAATCTCCGGACGACGATCTTCTGGCTGTACTGGATGCGGCATTTACGGTCCGCCGCCATTACTTCGGGCGCGGCATGAGCATTCATGTCATCCGCAACGCGAAAAGCGGGTTGTGTACGGAGAACTGTTCGTTCTGCAGTCAATCCGTCGTATCTGAGAGCGAGATACCGAAATACCCCATGCAATCGGTAGAGCAGATTCTGGAAGGCGCGCGGGAGGCCCACACGTTAACGGCGGTGCGATACTGCATTGTAACCAGCGGGCGGACCCCTTCGGAAAAAGACCTGGACACGATCTGCGAAGCTGCCCGGCAAATTAAGAGCGAAGTGCCCATACAGATATGCACTTCCCTGGGGCTTTTGTCGGAGAAGCAGGCGAAACGCTTGAAAGACGCCGGCGTTGACCGGTACAACCATAATCTGGAGAGCGCCGAGCGGTTTTATTCATCATTCTGTACCACCCATGCGTATGCCGACCGGGTGGCGACAGCCAGGATTGCAAAAGCCGCCGGTCTGGAGTTGTGCAGCGGGGGCCTTGTCGGCATGGGAGAAACTATAGAGGACAGGATTGCCCTGGCCTTCGCTTTGCGTAACCTGGATGCGGATTCCATACCCCTCAATTTTCTGGACCCGCGTCCCGGCACGCCGCTCGCGGGACTTCTCAGGCTTACGCCTTCGGACTGCCTCCGGACGCTCGCGATGTTCCGCTTTGTAAACCCCGATAGAGAAATCCGCATTGCGGGGGGACGGGAAGCATGTATCGGCAGCATGCAGGTATTGTCCCTGTATGCCGCTAATTCAATGTTTACCATAGGCTACCTGACCACGCCGGGACAGGGGTATCAGGCCGATATGGACATGATTAAACAAGCGGGATTTACCGTTACGGAAATTATCGAATGAAATATATAGAAACAAGCTTTGAAGTATCGAGCGTCATTCCGCACTTGATCCGGAATCCAGGGAAACACATACTGGATGCCGCATTAAGTGCGGCATTACATGCTTGATAATTTAAAAGGAACATTTATAGTAATGAAATTTTTTGAAACGATAAAAGAAGATATCCGGACCGTATTCAAGAAGGACCCCGCTGCCAGGGGACTCATGGAAGTCCTTGCCTGCTATCCGGGGCTTCATGCCATCTGGATGCATCGGATTGCCCATTATCTGTGGCAAAGGAATTGGTGGTTCATCGCCAGGCTGCTTTCTCATATCAGC
The DNA here is from genome assembly GCA_026388495.1 of Deltaproteobacteria bacterium. Lineage (GTDB taxonomy): Bacteria > Desulfobacterota > Syntrophia > Syntrophales > UBA2185 > JAPLJQ01. Next base: position 3,442 of record JAPLJQ010000318.1, read on the forward strand.
CGCTTTTTTACCGGGATTGAAATTCATCCGGGCGCAAAGATCGGCAGCCGCTTTTTTATTGATCACGGTTCCGGCGTCGTTATCGGTGAGACGTCTGAAATCGGAGATGACGTACTCATCTATCAGGGGGTTATCCTGGGTGGAGTAACCCTGCAGAAAAAAAAACGCCACCCAACGGTGGGAAATCATGTCATGATCGGGTCGGGAACCATTGTCCTGGGCCCCATCATGATTGGGGACGGGGCGCGTATCGGAGCTGCATCCCTGGTCATTCATGATGTTCCTCCTGATGCGATAGCCGTCGGTGTGCCTGCCCGCCTGGGTCTTGGTTTCTCCGGCAAAGAGATCCAGGAAATGGCGGATAACAAACTCCCGGATCCCATTGCAGAGGCCTTTCAATTCCTGGGCAGTCAGATTGGGACCCTGGAAAAGAGGATGGCCGAGATCGAACAGCATCAGGGGATCAGGGTGGAACTGGACCAGTACGTTGAGCAAAAGAAACAGGAAATTATGGGCATGTTTTCATCGTCGGAGGAGTTTTCCGTCGGTGCGGGCATTTAGGGAAGAGGACTATAGCTATGCTGACAAAGCGACAGATTGTTGATTTTCTGGAAGAAAAGGATGAGGTCGTCATCGAGGCGCTCTTCCGTCAAGCCGATCAGGTCAGGAAGAAATACGTGGGCGACGCCGTTCATCTGCGGGGGTTAATCGAGTTCTCAAATTATTGCAAGCGGGATTGCCTGTACTGCGGCCTGCGCAGGAGCAATGAAAATGTGGTTCGCTACCGCATGACGATTCCTGAGATATTCAATACCGCACTTGAAGCCAGAAACCTTGGTCTTCAGACCGTTGTCCTTCAGTCGGGAGAAGACCCGCACTTTACCATTGATGATCTATGCTCCCTTGTTCGAAGCATAAAAACCGACATTGGCTTTGCCGTTACCCTCAGTATCGGTGAGCGAACGTACGAGGATTATAAGAGGTTAAAAGATGCCGGCGCGGATCGTTATCTGCTGAGGTTTGAAACAACCGATCCTGTTCTTTTCAAAAAGCTGAAGCCTGATTCGGTCTACGAAAAGCGCTTCCGGTGTCTTGAGTGGTTGGCGGAACTCGGCTACCAGGTCGGCTCCGGGATTATGGTAGGGCTGCCCGGACAAACTATGGAAAGTATTGCGGATGACGTCCTCAAGTTCAAGGAAATAGATCTGGATATGGTTGGCCTGGGTCCCTATATCTCTCATCCCAATACACCGTTGCAGGGCAGTGAGAACGGGACATTGGATATGGTATTGCGGGTAACTGCGCTGACAAGGATCGTGACGAAAAACGCCCACATGCCCGCAACGACCGCAACGGGCACCATTGATGCCGAGGGCAGGCAAAAGGCCTTGCAGTGCGGGGCCAACGTCCTGATGCCGAATTCTACGCCCCGGAAGTACCGGGAACATTATCTGATATACCTTGACAAGATTTGTATCGACGAAGAACCGCACAAATGCCGTTTCTGCGTGGAGAGTATGGTAATCGGTCTGGGGAGAACCATATCGAGTGATGCCGGACACAGCCTGAAGAGCGCATCCTGTTGAAGGCGCCTATGAATCGTAAGGCGGTTGCCCTTCTTTCCGGCGGTTTGGACAGCACCTTGGCGGTCAGAATGATGATCGATCAGGGGGTCGAGGTTACTGCCGTCCATTTTACCAGCGTCTTCTGCAACTGTACGCCGAAAAAGGCAGGTTGCAGGCTTCAGGCCCGGAAAATCGCCGAAGAGTTTGCTATTCCCATTCAGGTGATCCATAAGGGGATGGATTACATCCGGATGGTCGAGCGCCCGCCGCATGGTCACGGCAGCGGTATGAATCCCTGTATCGACTGCCGGATTTACATGTTACGGAAGGTCAAGGAGATGATGCCCCGGCTTGAGGCGTCTTTTGTCATCACCGGGGAGGTTTTAGGACAGCGGCCCATGTCCCAGCATCGCAATACCCTGCGACTTATTGAACGGGAAAGTGGCCTGGAAGACCTTATTCTGAGACCTCTTTCCGCCCATCATTTCGACCCTACCTTTCCTGAGCGGGAGGGGATTGTAAACCGGGAGAAACTCCTTGCCATGTCGGGGAGATCGAGAAAACCGCAAATGGAGATGGCGCGGAAACTTGACATCAGGGACTATCCCTGTCCTGCAGGCGGTTGCCTTCTGACGGACAAGGAAATCGCGGCCCGGCTCCACGACCTGTTCACCCATGTTCCGGATTATGATATGGTGGACCTGCACTTTCTGAAGCTTGGCAGGCACTTCCGTCTGAATCCGGCCTTGAAGGTGATCGTCGGAAGAGACCACGAGGACAATGAAAAAATCATGATGCTTGCAAAACCCGGTTCAATCCTTTATACACCGTCCGGGTTCAGAGGCCCGGCAGCAGTCATTAGAGGGACGACAGACAAACATTCCGAGATGGCAATCGGCCGGATCATTGCCCGCTACAGCCAGGATCAACATCCGGAATATCATGTTAGAAAAAGTGTCGTCGGGGGCAATGATTCCGTTTTTGTTATCAAAGATCGATTTCCCGCGGATACACTGGATGCCTGTCGGATATGGGATAGATATAAAAATAATATTGATATCAACATAACCGCTCAAAAGCTCGATCTTCATGATAAAATAAACGGTGTTATCGTTCAGGAGTCATAGAGAGAATCGGCCGTCATCTTAATAATGCAATGGTGGAATGAATGGATGAAAGATTATGCAGCGCTTTTTCCGTTAAAGAGATCAAGGGTGATGATGTCGAAACCACATTATGTGACGCAGAAAAATGGGTTATCGGCGAAATATCTCTGAAGATCTATATCAACGGTACGGAATACGCCTCGCTCCTTTGTCTCAATCAGTTAACGGAAGAACTTGCCCTTGGGTTTCTCTATAGTGAAGGCGTTATTGACACGATCGACGACGTGGCGAATATAACCTATAACGAACGCCTTTTTGCCGTGATGATCGATCTTGTTCCCGGAATATCCATCGACAAGTGCGAAAGTCTGCGCAGTGTAACGTCCGGCTGCGGGAAATGCTTTACCTACATCAACCCGCTCAAGCATGACAAATTTGTGCCTCTGGCCGGTCATGACAGATTCCCTCTTCGTAACATCCTGCGATCCATGAAGGAGTTCGAGCGGCGCTCCGAAATATACAAAACCATCGGTGGGGTCCATAGTGTCTTGTTCCATCATGATGAATTTTCAGTTTTTAACGAGGATATCGGAAGGCACAACTGTTTCGATAAGATAGCGGGTGTGCTGCTCAGAAACGATAAA
>JAPLJQ010000291.1 GCA_026388495.1 Deltaproteobacteria bacterium
AGGCAGTGATTACCACCGGCGGCAGCTTAAAGGCGAAATACGTTATCCACACCGTGGGCCCCGTTTACCAGGGAGGGGTTAAGGGGGAAGCCAATCTCCTGAAGAGCGCCCACTTGGAGAGCCTCAAACTTGCTTCCGAGAAAAGACTGAAAAGAATTGCCTTTCCGGCCATCAGTACAGGAGTCTACGGATACCCCGTGAATGAAGCCGCTCACATTGCTTTAAAAACGGCCATCGATTACCTCAACGAACATAACGACCTTGAACTCGTTCGTTTTGTCCTGTTCGGACGTAAAACCTACGACATTTTCACCAATGAGCTTAGAAAACTGATTTAATCGTTTTTACTCTTTTCCATAAAGCTGAGGATGGCGCTCATAATCTGGAGCGCGTACGGAAGGAAGTACTTCAAAAGTGGGCTGGTATGAGGGGACGACGACAAACACCTGTCAACTGATCATTCTTTATGATGACAGAGGCATTGTAAAAGACCACCGGATCTCACAAACCGCATCGGGATCCCAGAAAGGCGTGGGCGAAGCAAAACAATCCGTAAACGAATTCACTATCGGGATACATCCTCATGCCGGATGAATAAGATGTGTCCCGATTTTATTTATTGTTCTGTTTTTCGCGTCACATCTTTTTTGATCGCATTGACCGCGTCCATAAGGGCAGAAAAAACATTTTCCCGGAAATCACCTGCCACAACGATCATCATCACATCCTCCCCGATTTTCAGTTTTCCTTCCCTGACTTCGGCAAGAGCTTCAACAATACCCGGCCTTTTTTTTATTTCTGCGATGATTTCCGCTAGGCGATTTCTGTCAACCATAACGTCCAATTCTGTAACGGGCTTTCCGTCCCTCGATGTAGCTCTCACGACGCCGTTATGACAGAGAATCATGCCGGCGTTATGGTACTCCGGATGGGCCTTAATTTTTCTAATCATATCCGATATATCCATGTTAACCTCCCAACGTACGCTTGACCTGACGATGATACTGTGACAAAAGAAATCATGAGAAAAAGACCTCGTCAGATGAATCTTCAAAAGCTCGGTGATATCCTGCAACAGATTCTAAAAAAAAGGAATATCCTTTTAACTTCTGAAAAACGACGTTTGCAGGAAATCTGGTTGCAATCTGTAGGATCTCATATCGCGGCTCAGACATCCCCCGACAGACTAAAAAACAATTCCCTCTATGTGAAGGTTTCCAGCCCTATCTGGCTGCAGCAACTTCATTTCCTGAAGGAAGAAATTATTGACAAGATCAACGGGCAGATGGGCAGCGGATTCGTCACGAACATCTTTTTTTCAATCGGCGAGATACCCGTGGCGCCACGTGTGAATCAAAGCCCTGAATCTTTTTTTCCCGAATCTTTCCCTCTAAAGAACAGCGATAAAAAAATGATTGAACAAAGCATCTCTTCCGTAACCGATCAGGAACTTAAGGAAATCTTGAAGAGGGTCTTAACCAGAGACATGATTCGCAGAAGACTCAGCTGCACTCGGAAAGTTCCCTGAATAACCGGGTCATCGCTTCCGAATAAGCTCCATTTCCCATATAGATGAAAAGCGGGGGTAAAATCTCCAGTTCTTCTCTCCCCTCTTTTATCCCTTCCACAAGAACAAATTCTCCCCGGAAACGCTCATGGGAATGGACGATTTTCATCCGCTTGGGCTCGATAGAAGCATGCCGCATCTGGCAAATCAGTTCCACCGTCCGGGACGCGGGATAAATGATGTAAACACGGCCCGACGTTTTCAGAACAAATGCTGATGCCGCCAGAAAATCGCGTAGGGACCCTTCGATCTCATGTCTCGCTACGGACTTCTGATAATCCCTATTCATTCTTCCGGATTTCAGCTTTCGATAAGGAGGATTGAAAATAACCACATCAAAGGATTGATGATCGAAAAAAGACTCTGTTTCCCTGATATTACACCGACGAATTTCTATCCTGTCGCAAAGATCGTTCAAATCGACACTCCTTTGCGCCATGTCAACCATG
>JAPLJQ010000357.1 GCA_026388495.1 Deltaproteobacteria bacterium
GAATTCATTGAGTTCAATGCCCAGATGCGACATGCTCGCCGAGATCTCAGGTTTGGGATCCAATCCTACGGCCAGAATAACCAGATCAAAATCGCGCTCCACCTGCTTGAAGTTTTCGTCCACATAGCGAAGTCTGATGTCCATTGATCCCGGAACCTGGATGGCCCGGGAGGGAATGCTCTTGATATATTCTATATTTTCCTTGCTTCTGGCGCGTTCGTAATATTGGTCGAAGTCTTTCCCAAAAGCCCTGATATCCATATAAAAAATAGTCGCTTCCAGGCCGTCAGTGTGTTCACTGGCTACCAGCGCCTGTTTTGTCGTGGCCATACAGCAGATGGAAGAACAATATTCATTCCCGCATTTGGCGTCACGGGAACCGACACACTGTATCCACGCTATTCTTTTGGCTTCCTTGCCGTCATCCCTGCGTACGACATGCCCCGCATATGGGCCGGCGGCAGAAAGCATCCGCTCAAACTGCACGCTGGTCAAAACGTTCTGATACCGGTTAAAGCCATATTCTCCCTTAAGTTCCGCATCATATTCTTCAAATCCCGGTGTCAGGATGACGGAACCGACATCGAGTTCGATTATTTCCTCCTGCATGCCGTGCACAACAGCTTTTTTATCGCAGGCGGCAACACACTCCATGCATTCGGAACACATGGCGCAATTCAGGCAACGTTCAGCTTCCGTCAACGCGTCTTCTTCGGAAAATCCGGATTCAATCTCGTCGAAATTGTCGGTCCTCATCTCCGTCGGGAGCTCCGTTGCCTTTGCCCGTTCTTTCTTTTCAGTATGGGTCGTGGAAGGAAGGAGCTCTTCCGGTACGGGCTTCAACATCTCGTCAAAACGATCAGCCCGCAGGTCCTTCCCCTGGAGATAGCGCTCAATCGATTCCACGGCTCGTTTTCCTGCGGCGACGGCCTGGATGACACTTGCCGGACCGGAAGCGTTATCACCTCCGGCAAAGATACCCTTAACCGATGTTTCCAGAGTGACGGGATCAACCTTGAAACAGCCGCGTTCTATATCTACACAGACGTGATCAAGCAGTTCGCCGTCGATTGCCTGACCGATCGCCACGATGACCTGATCGGTGCTGATATTTTTCAATTTATTTTGATCATAGGCGGGGCTGAACCGGCCATTTTCATCAAAGACGCGGGTACATTGCTTTAATTCGATGCCCTTTACAGAACCATCGCCGAGAATACGATTTGGCCCCCAGCCGTTGTTGATCGTAATGCCTTCGGCCAGCGTGGCTTCTATTTCCTCTTGATAAGCGGGCATTTCGTCACGTTTTTCCAGGGAAACCATCTCTACTTGCTTGGCGCCAAGCCGGAGGGCCGTTCTTGCCACGTCTACGGCCACATTGCCGCCGCCGATGACCACGACATGTTCACAGACCCGGGGCTTGTTGTCCTTATCGCCTGCCTGTTTCAAGAATTCCACGCCATAGTCGACGCCCTGCCGGTCTTCACCGTCCACACCCAGTTTCCTGCTCACATGGGCGCCGGCGCTGATGAAGACGCATTCATTTTCTTGCTGTAATTCCGCGATGGCTTTGTCCTTGCCGATGCGGCAGTTTAAAACGATGCGGACGCCCTTGCGTCGGATCAGCTCCACTTCATAAGCGAGGATGTCTTTGGGAAGCCGGTAGGCCGGTATCCCCCAGACGAGCATGCCGCCCGCCGTATTTGACGCTTCATAGACGGTGACGGCGAAGCCTTTGTCCGCCA
>JAPLJQ010000077.1 GCA_026388495.1 Deltaproteobacteria bacterium
GCAGGTCCAAGATTTTTCACAAGAACTTCAAACCCCCGAATCCGGATCTCATTGAGCGTCTTCGCTTCCATTGGCTATCACCTCCATAAACCACTGCACGGGATTATTCACTTTAATAGTGATCTTATCTGCGTGCTTCTTAATAATTTTGGTTCTTCTCCAGATTTAGGATCGCCGTAAATTGACAAAATGGATAATAAACCTCCGTTTGGAGATCTACAGTTGCAATGAGAACCAAACGGAGCAAATACAAACGTGTATTCGAACACCTATTTTCGTTTCAGGAATATAAGCTATTTGATCTCAAGGAGACCAAAAACGAAGTATTGGTAATCCTGAAAAAAGTAGGACCCTCCAAGTGTCCGGCTTGTGGATCGGATCACACCATCATAGAAGAAACCTATACCCGTGTAATACGTGATCTCAATCTTCGTCAAAAAACAAGCAATCTCCAATTCGAAGAAAATAAAATCCAGTGTTCCTGTGGATATAGAGGAATTGAATACCTGGATTTTGTCCGACCGTATTCCCGTTGTAGCAAATCACTCGAAGAAGAGATATCCGTCTGTACCACTATGATGACACTCACCGATGCAAGTCTGATGTGGAATCTTGATTGGAAGACCGTCAAAGAAATCGATAAGAGGTCAATACAAGACAAATTGGTAGACTTAAAGACGATAAATCCAACAATCATCGGTGTCGACGAAATTGCGTATAAGAAAGGACATAAGTATCTCACCGTTGTTCGAGATATTCCGGCAAGAAAAGTCATCTGGATTGGATTCAAACGAAAAACAGAAACACTTGATGCATTTTTTCAGGAACTCGGTCCAGAAAAGTCCCTGAAGATTCAAATTTGCTGTATGGATATGTGGGATCCATATGTTGCAAGCGTGAGAAAGAATACGAATGCGGATATTGTATTTGATAAATTTCATGTTATCAAGAAAATAAACGAAGTGCTTGACAAAATCCGCAGACGTGTATTTGCACAAGCAGAGAAAGAAACGAGAAAATTGATGAAACATAAACGATTTCTGATTCTTCACCGGCGAAAAAATCTTACTGATGAAAAGGATATTGAAAGCCTGGAACAACTGTTGAAATCAAATGAGCCGTTATACAAAGCATATGTCCTGAAAGAGGAGATTGCAGATATTTTCGACGATGTGAATGCAGAAAGTGAGATCATACGACTTGAACAATGGTTTCAAAATGTAATCGATTCGGGTTGTGAAGAATTTTTACCGGTTGTTTCGATGATCCGAAGTTACCTCTATGGCATTCACAATTACTTCAAGCATAAACTTACCAACGCTGGCTCGGAAGGATTCAACAACAAAATCAACGTCATCAAACGAGCAGCTTATGGTTTTGTCGATGTTGAGTATTTCAAACTGAAAATATTACAGCAATGCGGCGGCATATAACCGCGCTTCTATTGAGTGCGACGGGGTATCGATAATTTCTCCGTTCAACCGCTCTCTGGGGCTCCGCCCCAACCGCTAGGGCACCCCCCATAACGATAGCCCACGCGCAAAAGGTCTATCGACTTTTGCGCTACAACCTACCAGATCAGGCTCTCAAGAAAAGGACAAAAAGCAGACTTATCTATCTTTTTTCTGGACCGAACAAGAGTGAAGTTTTTTATATGACTGAAAATCCTAAAATGGGAGAAGAGCCACAAGTTTGTCATTCGTGCAGAACGGGCATATCCCTGACTGACCGGACTGAATTGTCTTCCAGCAGGTCTGACCTTCAATCTCTCCCCAGACATCTTTCCCGTATTTATTGAGGAATATGAGTTCGAAGGTCTTCATATCCACGACATACACA
>JAPLJQ010000129.1 GCA_026388495.1 Deltaproteobacteria bacterium
CCAAAACCGGGCAAAAACCTGGCATGAATATGGAGGGCATTCTCGTTAATTAATCAATGATAACAACAAGTTAAGTAATATCGCGCGGCGATATCGCGTCTTTTATACGGTGACGCCTTCGAGCATGATAAAATGTTTTGCAATTACCCCATAAATATAAAATTAGATAATCAGGGGGGAAATATGATGCACGTTTTATGAATCAAAATGAAACTGGCAGAAAGATTTTGATAATTACCTGAACGAAAACAAAACTCTTGCATCATATAATGCTTAAACGGGCAGGACAGTTTAAAAACAGTGATGTTCTGACCAAAAAGAACGAAAAAGGTGAATGAGAGTCGATAAAATGGAGCGAACTGGGCTTATAATACGATAGCCATTGCTAAAGCTTTAATTGATACGAATTTCCAGATTAACTTCCGCCTACTGCCGCTTTATTGCCTTTTGGTGCAAGGTGACCATAAATATCAACGGTGACTTTTATGCTATGATGTCCAGGCTTTGAGAATTGTGGACTGATTAACTCAGTTGTTTTTGGTCTGCCGGCTTCTGCCCACAAGACCAGTTGAATGCGTTCAACTGACTTAACTGAATGATATAATAAATGAAATTACGACACTGCCGATCATTTTCATGCCGGATTTTTGCTCGGTTGCGATGCAGTGTCCAGCTTGTTCCGGAGAATCAGGGACTGCTTAATAGAAAGCATAATAATGAGTGGCTGATTAACTATTATCATCTCTCTATCCCCTCCAAGCTATTATTCTTGATGCCCTCGTAAAAAGTCGTATTTCGGCGCTGCTTGTCATTCCCGTGAAAACGGGAATCCAGTATTTTCATATATACACACTACCTGGATTCCCGCCTCCGCGGGAATGACTGGTTGGGGGACTTCTTACGAGTTCATCATTCTTAGGAATATAGACTATTTTTCGAGGAAATAAGATAATTCAGGAGAAAGTACGCAATAACCTGATGAATCACAATTAATATACATGATATGCTTTCTAAAGACCATTTGAAAGCGGATATGTACAAAAATGCGGTAATTTGTATAAGAATTTAAAAATACCTGTAAAATTATTCAAATTGTTCGTACGTATCTACTGCTCACAGGCGTCACCGTATAAAAGACGCAATATCGCCGCGCGATATTACTTAACTCATTGTTATCATTAATGAATAAATGAGCATGCCCTTGATTTGTATGCGAGGTATTTGCCCGCTTTTGGTTCCTCGGATGGATCAGTTTGTGGATAAAAGTGGAAGAGACCCCCCATATCATCTCACGCCCTTGCCGGCATTTTCAGAAAACATCCCGGCTATGGCAGTTTCCTGGAATCCGGGAGAATTGGAGACAGCTTCAGATGCTTTTCTTTACCACCATTCACCTGGTAATCAGCGAGACTTTATCAAGGAAAAAGGATAGTTGGCTGGGAAACGACTGCACCTACTAACAAACGATTTTTAAAATTCTTAATGATAAGCATTACGGTTTGAAATCTAGTAGAGTATGCTCTCTATTTTTGCTACCAGCATCTTTAATTCTTTTTTTCCCCCATCAACTGCGGCGTCTGCTCGTTGTTATACTGCTTCCGGGCAATTCGTTCCACCTGAGGTTTGATATAGCCGAACAGGTCGTCCATTTTAATAGAACCATCCGGTTTGACAACGTCTTCATTTTTGATTCCTTTGAGCATGAAATAGGTGAAGAGCCCGTGTCCTTTTTCGTCATAAGTCGAACTGGTCTGATCACCGGACGATGCAGACAGTACAGTCATATTCTTCGATAGAATCATGTTGCTCTGGAGATTCATAACCAAAGGTCGTGCGCCCTTGGCAATTACTGACCTACCACCTGCGCCTGAAAAACATGAATCAAGTGCAACAATAATCTCTTTTGCCTGAAGTTTATTAAGTGATTTATAGAGCTTCTTCAAGGGATAACCCGTCTGTTCAATAAATGACGGGTCTCCATCATAAGGCACAAGATAGGCATCGCCTGTTTTTGTATTCGGTGCTCCGTGTCCGGAGTAGTACACAAACACCGTACCTCCGGTTTCCACGTTGTTCGGTAGCCATTTTTCAAAATATTTTACCAGATCAATATGGGTTGCGTGATCGTTCAGGAGTGTAACGACATTTTCTTCCGGATAACCCATGACTTTGGACAGATATTCGCTCACCAGTTTGGCATCACCCACTGCAAAGTCAGCCTTTGGCAGTTTCTGGCGGTAGTTTTCAATGCCGATCACAATGGCATAGGCGTTCCTGTTGGGTTTAGATTTTATTGGGGGAAGTTCGTCTATGTCGGACTTGACTGATGACTGCCACAACATGGCTTTGACATCTTTATTGGTAAGGTCCTGCGGTTTTGCGGATTGCTGCATCTGAGTCTCCCGCTTAGCCTTAATGGATTTTAATATTGAAATACAACTGTAGTAATTTGCTCCCCACAACCAGTCTGTGCTTTGTTCCTTACAGAAGTCTAAAGCATAGTCCAAATCAGCACCTTTTTCCAAAAACCGTTCTGCAATATTAGTTCTCCCGTATTTGGCTGCCGCTACCAACGGTGAACCATGGGTAATGAAATTTACCTCAGCACCCTTCTCGAGCAAAAGGTTGACAGTAGCCATATCACCGGCCTGTGCGGCATATGATAGGGGTGACCAATTATTTACGTCTGCCCCCCTCTCTATCAAGAGTTTTGCTACATCATAATATTTGTTGAGTATTGCGTGAATTAACGGCGGATAGGCAGGATCGCCTCCCGCTTCATTTATGTCCTCTCCGGAATCGAGCAGGGTCTTAATCTGTTGGGTATCACGCTTTTCTACTGCAGTAGTCAATGGAGTTGCGCATCCCGAAAGTATACAAAATGCAGCTATGATTAATAACAGTGCATTTTTTTCCTTTCCGAAAAATTTTCCGAATAGCTTTTTCATAATGGCCTCTTACGCAATGTTTATAAACACAAAACCCCGCCTCTTCTCAGAAACAGGGTTTAAATAATCTATCCATGGCATCACTATTGGAAAAAGGGTTCAAATTAGTTGTTGACCTTTTGACGATGCCTAATTCATTTGGTTAAAATGTACGCCTAACTCATAAAAAAATCAAGAGGCTTTCTTCATTGACTATCATCTGAAAGAGTGGATGTCCATCAAAATTACCGGATGCTATATTACAGGAAGATATTTATTTTCTGAATCAGAACATCCAATTGTGTCGATCAACCATCCAGATACGGACGGTATCGTATAGCCAATCTTTGAGGCTGGAAACCGCATAAAACTTCGGGTTAAGCAGATTATCTCCTGTCTGTATCAACCCTTCATCGGTGGCTGTTTTGGCTAAGGCCGTATAAGGGTAGATGCGAATACCAATTGTAATTTTCAGGGAATCAAGGTTTAGTGAATCGGCAAACACCAGACTTTCTTGAACTGATTCCCTGGTCTCTCCCGGTCCCCCCAACAAAAGGAATCCCATTTGCCTAATTCCGGAGTCCTTGAGCATACCCGAGGTCCGGCGCACCTCATCCAGAGAGTATCTTTTATTCATTTTGCACAGTATTCGTTCGCAACCGCTTTCAAATCCTAAACTAACCTCCATGCATCCTGCTTTTGCCATAAGATGAACAAGTCCCTCATCAAGCTTAATTGGGTAGATAATGCACCGCCAAGATATAGCCAGTCCGCTTTCTATGATCTTTTGGCAGATTTCTTTGGCGTATTCTTCTGGAATATTAAAGATATTATCGACAAAATAGAACCGCTGAAATCCGGCTCCGACATGGCTGGCAATTTCCTCAATGATCAAATCCGGCCGCCTCTTTCTGATCGAGCGGCCTTCGATAATCGCAGTGGAGCAATAGCTACAATCCATTGGACATCCACGCCTTGTCTGCAACGGTATCCAGAATTCTTGTTTGTCAGTAGCACGAAGAGATGAAAGATTGGCACCGGGAAGCGGAAAAAGATCAAGGTTCTTCTCAAACATCCTTTTACCCTGTTGGCCCAAACCCCGTAGATAAAGGCCAGGGGCACTTGAAAGGTCTTCACCCCGTGCGAGGCGATCCAGAAGAAAAGGGAACGATGTCTCCCCTTCTCCCTGTATCCCCATGTCTGCTTCCAAATAGGTTAGGGCGCTTTCAGGAAAAATGCTGTAACCTGCACCACCCAGAACGATGGGAGCACCAGAAAGATTGCGACAATCAGTAACAACTTTTTTCACCTGATCCAAGAAAAATCTGGGGTTCTCCATATTCTGATCGTCAACATTTCTCACGGAGATGCCGATTATTTCCGGATCAAATGAAGCAATTGCCTCTCTGATGGACGACTGGCCATCTTTTTCGGTCATAAGGTCAACAAGCTTCACCTCATGCCCTGCTTTCTGTATCGCTGCGGATACGCAGTTCAATCCCAGCGGCAAAGGGAGAATGTTGATCCGTTCGGTATTTGCGGAAACGAGGAGAACTCTGATTTGAGTACCTCTTTACAATAATGGTTATCCTACTACCGTTTAGTTTCCCGGTGGCATCATTTCAACTATTAACGTTCGTAATCTTGCATGTTTCTTAAAATTCATCAACTGAAGAGTTTAGGAAGCAGCACACATTTTACAGGGACAGAAAATTCACTGTCAAGACTTCGCATCTTTCAACCCGCATTCAATAAACCTCTCAGTAAGTCCAATCTTTTGCTTTGCTTTTGAAAGAATGCAGCGGCTACCCTTACCATTTTCGAGTCTCGACAACAAATGCTGGAGTAATAAGACCAGCGGCAAAGTCCTTTCCAAAACGAAAGGCGGTCAATCCTGTTTTTCAGGCGGGCTTTCGGGAGACGTATCCGCAGAGATGAATTTAACGCTCCCATTGAGAATTCCTCCTTCATCAATGACGAGCCTGTGACATAGGATATGTCCTTGTACATTGGCTGTTTTCAGGAGTTTCAAGGTACCCGCTTCGATTTCCCCTGAGAAAAATCCGGCAATGGTCAGGGACTCTGCATGAATTTTCGCGGTTATGCGACTATTCTTTTCTGTAAAGATGGATTCGCCGTCTATTGATCCGTCTATCGTACCTTCGACGATAAGATGGCCTTTAAAATGCAGTTGTCCTTCCAGCCGGCTGTCTCTGTTGATAATGGAAATCTGATCTTCCTGACGTTTCATTCGGTGCATCCTGGTTATGGGTTATGAATTTTTTATATCGAAACTCTCCCTTAGGATGAGACTGCCGTCGCTGGAAAATACATAAATCAATACGGCTTCATAAATGTCACGTGTGGATATATGGTTCGTTATGATTTTATATTTGCTGATGGAAAAAGGATCGCCGTCCTTAAAATTCTTGGGTATTCCATCATTGAGATCAACCCTGGGGAACACCAGCCAGGAGTCGGGACCGGGGATTCCTGATTTCAGAATGACGAAAAGATGCCCCGATATGGGGACATTTTCTGACTGATTTTTCAAGAGGAACTTGTAGCGAAACAGTTTCTTCCCGGAATTGTAACTTGCCTGAAAGTTTTCAATCGTTAATCTTTGTAATGAGGCGCCGTTGATATCCTGAGAAACTTTTTTGGGTTTATGATCCGCTGAACCTGTTTGATCATTCGGCAATTCTGTTTTTGCGACCGTCTCTCTTATGTTACAGGTATTAACCATGAAGAACGCGGCGCTGATGAGCATGAGGCCCACAATCACACATAGCATCATGATGAGAAGAGACGTTGAAATCTCATATGAGCAGATGCGTCTTTTATCCCCGATGATGATGATAGTAAGTTTTCTCTTCATATATCAGGTGCTTACAATCCGTTCTATCATTTGTCAAGGCAAAAGGAAATGGTCATCCTTTGATTTCAATTGATTTCAATTTCCATGCCGTCTGATGCCGCCGAGATGTTCTGAAACAACGCCGCCGCCACCCTTTCTGCGTGGATTCTTTCTTCAACGGTTTTATAGATTTCGGCATCGAAATGGGTGAGAACCAGGTTCCTGGCGCCAGCCTCACGGGCTATCCTTGCAGCCGCCTCCGGGTTCAGATGCGGCCAGCTTTCACAGGACTGACCACTCTTATAGGCACATTCGGCAATCAGGATATCCGCCGATCTTGCAAGATCGACGGCATTTGTGCAGTAGCCTGTATCGGGACAGTAGGCGACGACATGGCCGTCAATTTCGATTCGGTATCCCAGGGTAAGGGAAGCGTGGACAAGGGGCTTTGTCACGACCGTAAAGGGAAGTTCCATGCGTTCGTGAGGCAGCTCACAAATCCTGACGACAAATGGAAGTTGCGAGAGGGAAACCGTGAAGGGTTGATCGATCAAAATTCCGAGGATTTTTCTCGTACCTTCGGGACCGCAAATGGTTAAACCTCCGGGAAATCCGAATTTATTCAGAATATGCAGCCCCACGATGTGATCGAGATGAAAATGACTTAAAAACAGATAGACGGGTTTCGAGGAATCCAACGGAATATATCTGCTGAGCTTGTAGAATCCGTTTCCCGCATCCAGAATGATGTCAACATCTGCCGTCCTGATGAGCGTACAAATGGTATTGCCTGTATCCGTATCGTACCAGCCGTTCGTCCCCAGAAAAATCACTTTCAATTAAGTCAAGCTCCTTTTCTAATCGCCCATAATGATTTTCTTGGCATTGTTGAAAATATCCGTCTTAAATCCTTGATATCCGGGGATGGTCTGATTTAAATATTTATTCACATATTGCCCGTCATAAAGCAGAATTCTTTCAAATTCTTCTGCTTTTCCCCATAATGCAAGCTGCTTTGAAACTTCCTCATGGAAAATCTTTTCCAGGCGGCCCGCATAATCTGCGGCCAGTTGTTTTAATGCTCCCTCGCCAATCCCTTTCAATTTTCCGTCCCGAAGCATGTCATCAATCCATTTTTTTGCCGTTTCTTCGAACATGGCCATGACCTATAAAAAAATACCCCAGAGCATTGAATTCTGGGGTCCTGCGGGGAGATAATCACCCCGATTCATTTTTCCCCGCTGTCCTTTTCGGGAAGGTCTGCATCGATAAAAATTCCTTCTGTTCCGAAAGGAGACTCGTCAACTCTTTCCGTCTTCTTTCTCGCATCTTCCGTATCATATCCCTGACGGTCGAGCCGGGGAAACCCGTCCTCCTGTTTTACCCGAGGCTTCATCGCGGGACTACCCTTTCAATGTTTCTCTGGCAATGACGATTCTCTGAACCTCGGAGGTCCCGTCATAGATAGTGGTCGCCCTTGCATCACGGTAGAGCCTTTCAACTTTGTATTCCTTGATGTATCCATATCCGCCATGGACCTGGAGGGCTCTGTGTGCCGCCCTGTTTGCCGTCTCGGATGCGTAGAGCTTGGCCATGGCCGATTCCCTGGTAAAGGAAAGCCCCTGATCCCTGCGATCGGCGGCATGGATGGTCAGCCAGTTTGCCGCTTCTATCTCCGTGGCCGTATCCGCAATCATCCACTGGATAGCCTGGAATGTGCTGATAAGCTTACCGAACTGTTTGCGATTTTTTGCGTACCCTATCGCTTCATCGAGGCATGCCCTTGCAATGCCTACAGACAGAGCTGCCGTTCCAATCCGTCCGCTGTCCAGAGCCACCATGGCGATCTTGAATCCGCCGCCTTCTTTACCGAGGAGATTTTCCCCGGGAATTCTGCAGTCTTCAAATCTCAATTCTACCGTGTTGGATGCCTTCATGCCCATGAAATTTTCCTCGGGTCCGACGATGAAGCCGGGAAAGCCCTTTTCCACGATGAACGCAGAAAGCCCCCGGTTGGACTTTTCCGGACCCGTTCGGGCAATCAGGATAACCACATCGGCAAACGCCCCGTTTGTGATGAAAGATTTGGTTCCGTTGACGATATAGCAATCGCCTTTATATTCGGCCCGCGTGAGTGTACCGCCCGTATCTGAGCCCGCTTCCTGTTCCGTGAGGGCGAAGGCACCAATGGTCTCCCCGGTTGCGAGGGGCTGTAAATACCTTTGCTTCTGCTCTTCATTGCCGTATCTCAGCAAAGGGTCGGCCACGAGGTTTGACATGGACATGGCCGTGGCAGTGGATGGGCAGGCGTAGGCAATTTCCTGCAGGGCGAGACAGTAACTGACAGTCCCGGCGTCGGTGCCCCCGTATTCAGCAGGAACCATCATTCCCATCAATCCCAGTTCCCCCATCTTTTTCATGGCATCATGCGGGAAAGTTTTCTCCTGATCCCGCTGATATGCATAGGGTTCAAGTTCCTTTTTCGCAAACTCCCGGGCCATTAACCTGATCATCTCCTGCTCGTCACTAAGCTGGAAAGACATGTCGATCCTCCTTACGGTACGTAGATCACGACGAGAAGTTTGGTGGTTTCCCCTTTTGGATTGCTGAGTTTATGGTGCAGGGCGGAATTGAAATGAACACTTTCTCCCTTCACCAGTTCTTTTATGTTTTCCCCGATGTGAATCGTGAGTTCTCCCTTGAGGACATGAATGAATTCTTCCCCGTCATGGTGATATTCTACACCCCTGTGTTCCGTTTTCGGATCAATCGTCACGAGATATGCGCGTAAATGCTTATCGTCACCCGGTTTGGTCAGAGGAATATAGGCATAGGATTCCACCCGTTTCCGGTGGCTTTTTTTCCGCACCCTGGTTGCCTTGGCCTCATTGACTTCGGCGTCTTCCATGTTCAGTTTCAAGGCCCGGCTGAGTTGAAGCAATAGCGCCACCGGCGGGACAATTTTATCTTCTTCCACCTGCATGATCACGTCAAGCGGGTATCCCGTATCATGGGCGACATCTTCAAGACTTAAGCCCAGTTTTTCTCTGCCCTGTCTGGCCCTCTGGCCCAGGGATCCTTCTTTTTGTTTTGTCCTGGCCATCTCACACCTCCCCAATGATTCATTGACCGAAAGCGCATCCCCCATGTCCCGTTTAAATTCCCTTTTGCGTTCACAACGTATTGAGGATATAGGGGAAACATGAGATCAAAACATGTGTTCAGGTTTTTTCATATATTAAATGAGGCGTTGGTTGTTGTCAATCACAATAAGGTTTGATTTTGATGGAATTCATTTTCATAGAATCATCATTGATGCTGTGGTATAAAAATAATACACCGATAAGAAAGTAAAATTAAGGATGGCCGTTTGTCCCGGCGCGATAAGTCGGAGGGATGACAAACGCGTTGCTTATGTTTTATTGAACGCCCTGAAGGGAGGATTTTAATGTCTGAAAAATCACGCGATGGCAATTCACCTGAAGGGATATCTACATCGGAAGAAAACCCATCCAAGTCCAGGGAGGCGGAAGAAAAGCGTCGTGAAAGCGAGCAGCTCTTCAGGAGCCTGACGGAAAATTCTCTGGCAGCCGTGTTTATCGTGCAGGACGGAAAGTTCCGCTATATTAACACCAGTGCGATTGCTTATGCCGGCTATACCGCTGAAGAACTCATTGGTCGGGATTCCGACGTTATCGTTCATCCCGACGATAAAGAAATGGTAAAAAAGAAGGCTCGCGACATGTTACAAGGGAGAGACGCCACACCCTATGAATTCAGAATGGTAACCAAGCAGGGCGCAATCAGATTCATCATTCAAATCGTCTCTTCCATCCAGTACAACGCCAAGCCGGCCATCCTCGCTAATGCTATTGACGTCACCGAGCGCAAGGAGACGGAAGAGGCTCTGAGAGAATCGGAGAGGCGGCTGGCGGATATTATTGATTTTCTGCCGGATGCGACCCTTGCCATTGACAGGCAGGGAAAGGTTATTGCCTGGAATCACGCCATAGAGGAAATGACGGGGGTCAAGGCGCCCGACATGCTGGGTAAAGGCGACTACGAGTATGCCCTGCCGTTTTACGGTATACGAAGGCCCATCCTGCTGGATCTGGTCCTGAAACCGGACAAGAAAATCGAGCGGAGTTATTATTCAATTCTCGAAAAGAAAAAAGACCTTCTGATCGTGGAGACATGGGTTCCTTTTTTAAGGTGGAGGAGTGCCTTTCTCTGGGCAAAGGCAAGACCCCTTTATGACAGCAAGGGAGACATTGTAGGCGCCATCGAGTCAATCCGGGACATCACGGAGCGAAAGCAACTGGAAGAGTTGCTGCGAACGAGCGAGGAAAAGTACCGGCAGCTGTTCACAACGGTGCCGGACGCCATTTTCATGTTTGACGCAGGCACGCGCCAGTTCATCGATGCAAATGAGAGCGCCTTGAGACTATATGGCTGCAGCCGGGATGAATTTCTCAAAATGACGCTTGCGGATATCACGGCGGAACCGGAAGAATCAGAAAAGGTTGTAAAGAAGACGATGGCCGTAAGAATGGACTGGGTGCCGCTTCGCTATCACAGGAAAAAAGACAAAACCGTGTTCCCTGTGGAAGCATCCACGAGCATGTTTGATCTGGGGGGACGGAATGTCATCTGCGTTGTCATCCGTGACATCACGGACCGCAGGCGAACCGAAGAAACAATCAAGGAGAGCGAGGAGCGGCACCGCACGTTGTTCGAGAGCACGGCAAATCCTATCCTGGTCATCGACACGGAGGGAAATTATATCAACGGCAACAATTCAGCCCTCCGGTTTTTTGAGTGTACGCAGGATGAACTACTATCGAAAAATGTACTCGATTTCATGCCGCCGGACAGAAAACAACAGGTTCTTGATATACAAAAACCCCTGTGGCAGTCCGGTGGGTCTGTGGAAACGGAATACCACATTCATGGCAGCGTCAAGTTTATGGAATTGACCGTTACGCCAACCACAAGGCAGGGGAAGAATGTGATCCTGGGGATAGGAAAAGATATCACCAAGCGCAAGCAGGCGGAAGAGAAGCTGAGAGAATCGGAGAGGCGGCTTGCGGATATTATTGATTTTCTGCCGGATGCGACCCTTGCCATCGACAGGCAGGGAAAGGTTATTGCCTGGAATCGCGCCATAGAGGAAATGACGGGGGTCAAGGCCGTGAACATGCTGGGAAATGGCGACTACGAGTATGCCCTGCCGTTTTATGCCGTTCGAAGGCCCATCCTGATCGATCTGGTCCTGAAACCGGACAAGGACATTGAACGGAGTTATTATTCTATCCTCAATAAACAGAAAGATCTCCTCATCGTGGAGACGTGGGTTCCGTATTTGAAAGAAAAAAGGGCCTTTCTCTGGGCAAAAGCGAGTCCTCTTTATGACGGTAGGGGCGATATTGTGGGCGCCATCGAGTCGATCCGGGACATCACGGAGCGCAAGCAGGCGGAGGAGGTGCTGGGAAAAAGAGAGATGGAGCTTGAAGCCAAGACCCATGAACTTGAAGACCTCAATGCGGCCTTAAGAGTTTTGCTCAAACAGAGGGATGAGGATAAAAACGAGCTTGAGCAGAAGGTGCTGTCGAACGTCAAGATGCTTATTCTGCCGCACATGGAGAAATTGAAAAGTCATGTCGATCTGA
>JAPLJQ010000160.1 GCA_026388495.1 Deltaproteobacteria bacterium
ATCAGGCGAAAGATGGGCCGCTCTGAGGCAATCGCCAAATCGAAAGCGCCGGCCATGCAGGCGGGATCGTGCAACGCCGAATCGATAAGTGTCAGGGCATTGAATGGAAGCCGCGTATCGGCATGCAGAAAAAAAAGAATGTCACCCTTTGCCAGAGCGGCGCCTTTGTTCATCTGATTTCCCCGGCCCTTTTTACCGACGGCGGTGATCACATTTGTATCCCGGATGACCCCGATCGTCTTTCCTTCGGGGTCTCCATCCACGACAATGATCTCGGATGAGCCGGTCGCCTCCTGAAGATTGCCAATGTGTTCAATGGCGGAATTTATGGCAGATTTTTCGTTCAGGACAGGAACGATGATGGAAAACCGGGGACGCATCAAAAGCCAGGTCATGGTCTTTGAATCGGTAAAATCCGTTTTTTCGTTGTCTTTGATCAGGGCGGCGATGTCTTCAGGTCTGTCAATGTCCCTCCAGGGGGGAAGCGCATGGACCGGGATTCCGGCTTTCTGCAGATGCTGCATCGTTTTTGCAAAGACACTCTCCGTCCCCCACGCAATTCCGTCAAAGGCTTCGGAGGTAAATGATTCTCTGGTGAAACCGATCACGTAATATCCCCCGTCAAAGGAAGGTCCGATGACGGCGCCGTGTTTTTCCAGCGACTGGAATGCCTCTCCGATGATCCTCTGAGGAAGATCGGGGCTGTCGCTCCCGATGACGACTACAGACCGGAAACCTTCTGAAAAGCACCGGATGAAGGCATCTTTCATTCTTTCCCCAAGGTCTTCTCCGATCTGGGGCATGTATGAAAAACCATCGCCGAACTGTTTGATGAAGTCTATTTTTTTTTCGGCGGGATGGTAAGCGATGCGGAACCGGTAATCCCCGCCGGACAATCTGTTCAGCAAATCCTCGATAAAGGAACGGTAAAGAAGGACAACGAGACCTTCATCCCAATGTTGGCAGAGCCTTGATTTGACCTTTCCCTTTTCCGGGTATTTCGCGAACATGATGAGACATCGATCTTTATTCATCATCGCCATCGGGTTCGCTTTTCATTCGGGGGGGTCTGCATGAAGTGGTTGATACTGCTTCACAATGTCGATAAAATGTTTGTGGTACTTCATTAAAGAGAATTGCTTTTTATAGATAAGATAAAAATATCTCTCCATAGGACAGTCGCCGATATTGACAATGGTCATCAAACCCTGTGACAATTCTCTTTCAACGGCGAAAATGGACAGTATCGAAACACCCAAACCAGCCAGAATGGCTTCCTTGACGGCTTCGGAACTTCCCATTTCACACACCACATTGAAACGGGAAAGATTGGTTCCAAAGTGTCTCTGAAGGCAATCGTCGACAATATCACGTGTGGCCGATCCCTGCTCCCGGACAACAAAGGGGACTCCGGCAAGCTCTTCCACCGTCACGGCACTGCGTTCAGCCATCGGGTGACCGACGGGAACTGCCAGTACCAGGCGATCCTTCCAGAGACGCTGTACGATAAGTTTTTTGTTTGCAGGTTCCTTTCCGATAAATCCCAGTTCGGCCTGGTCGTTCAGAACGATTTGCAGCGTTTCTTCGCTGTCGTGAGTCTGGATGTGAATCTGCATATCGGGGTATGCCTGTTTTAAAGGGCCGAGGAGGCGGGGAAGGATATAGGTGGCCGGTATGGTGCTTGCCGAGATATAAATGTGACCGGATTCCTGTTCTTTGAGTCTTCCGATCCGTTCTTTCGCATCCTCACGCAATCGGAGAATCCGTCTTGCGTAATCGTAGAGAATCCGACCTTCCGGCGTCAGGGAAATCCCCGCACTGCTCCGGTTGACCAGGCGCGTTCCTACGGCCTCTTCAAGGTTCTGTGTCTGTTTGGTCAATGATGGCTGTGAGAGAAAAAATTTTCCGGCAGCTCTCGTAAAACTGCCTGTCTCAACCAGCGCAATGAGAATTTCCATCTGTTGAATAGTGATGTCTTTAAACGTATCCGCGCTCATACACTACTTATTATCACAACCGCGCCTCTCAGGCAAAGGTTAAGTGGTTTTTAGATTAATCACTTGACTGAATGGGTAATTATTGTATATTTCTCATAAAATTCAGCGTGATTTGTTTTCTCCCATCACGCAGTATTTATCTGAGTATTTAATGAAGATGTGCCGGGAAGGCTGTTGAAGGTTTAAACTTGGAATAACACGATGACAGAAAACAAAAAGATCCGTCTGACGGAAACGGTTCACGGGGCCGGTTGAGCCTGTAAAATCGGTCCGGGGGACCTGCACGAAGCCTTGCGAGATTTACCTTTGATTTCCGACGCTAACCTGATTGTGGGGATGGAGCACGGGGAAGACGCCGGGGTCTATAAACTCCGGGATGATCTGGCCATTATCCAGACGGTGGATTTTTTTACCCCCATCGTTGACGATCCCTATACCTTCGGCCAGATTGCCGTGACCAATGCCCTGAGCGACGTCTATGCGATGGGGGGCAAACCCTTGACGGCGATGAACATCGTCTGCTTTCCTGTAAAAAAGATGGACATCGCTGTTTTGAGAAAAATCCTGTGGGGCGGTCTCGATAAGATGCAAGAAGCGGGCGTCCTCCTTATCGGGGGCCACAGCGTTGAAGATGATGAGCTGAAGTATGGGCTTTCCGTGACGGGTGTTATTCATCCCGATAAAGTCCTCCTCAACAGAGGGGGAAGGGTGGGGGACAGCCTGATTCTCACCAAGCCGCTCGGTACCGGTATTGTCAGCACGGCGCTGAAGGGGAACGTGGCCGACGAAGCCCTGGTGGCAAAATCGATAACGGCCATGACTACCCTCAATAAGACGGCGGCAGAACTGATGATGGAGACGCCGGATGTGCATGCCTGCACCGATGTCACCGGTTTCGGCCTTCTGGGGCATGCCGCGGAGATGATCGAGGGGTCTGATGTGGGCATGGTGATCCATGCGTCTTTAGTTCCATTTTTCCCTGGAATACGGGAGTTTGTCGAGATGGGGGTCGTGCCGGGAGGTCTGCACCGGAACAGAGCCTTCCGCAAATCCATCATGGAGATCAACCCCGATTGTCCTGACTGGATGGTGGACATTTTCTTTGATCCGCAGACAGCGGGAGGGTTGCTCATCGCCGTTTCCAGAAATCATGGGGAAGACTTAATCAGGAAAATGCATGACCGGGGCATCCCGGAGGCGGCCATCATCGGAGAGATCGTTGCAGAACCAAGGGGGAGAATTCATCTCGTATGAATCATGTTTGGGGAAGTAATCTCAAAGGGAAGGCGTCTCCATGAAGCGTATTGAGTCTCTCCTCATCAAAGAGGAGACATTGCACAATGTCATCAAGCTGAAATCCATGGTCCGGCAAAACGATACCCTTGCCGTGCTCATGTATGGCAGTCCCGACCCCGATGCCATCGCGTCGGCAATGGCCCTTCATGAGCTCCTGAAACAGATGGTCGGACTTTCCGGGAGTATCTTTGCTGCGACGGAACCGATCGTCCGGCAGCAGAATGTTGAATTTGTCCGGGCGATGAAAGTGGACATTCAATTGTTACATCAGGTTGACCTGAAGGCATACCGGATGGTAGCCATCATCGATGCGCAACCCACTTTCTTCGGCGAAGCCCTCAAAGATATTCAACCCCGGATCGTCCTGGATCATCATCCCTGCACAACGGTATGGCATGCGGAACTGGCGGACATCCGGGAAAACTACGGGGCATTGTCCACCATCATGACGGAGTATCTCCTGGCCGCGAAGGTGAAAATCCCGAAAAGGCTCTATACGGCCTTGCTCTATGGGATCAAAGCGGATACAAACAATTTTGAGAGGGATGTGATTCTTGAAGATATGAGCGCCTATTACCTCAATTTTGCCCGTGCCAATCGACAACTTGTCCGGCGCATCGAATTGAATCAAATTCCCGAACGTTTTCTCAAATACTATGATCATTCGTATCACCACAGACGTCGCTATCGGGACAGGCTTGTCAGTTTCCTTGGCAGGGTGGAAAGTGTAGATGTCTGCGTACAGGTAGCAGATTTTTACCTACGCCTGGTGGATATTTATTATGTAATTGTTGCGGGAATCGTGAAGGACAGGCTTGTTATCATCTTTCGGGGTGATGGCTATCGTCAGGATTGCGGGGCGATTGCGCAAAAGGCTTTCGGAACCTACGGCAGTGCCGGCGGTCATAGAAGTGCGGCCCGGGTTGAGATTCCCATCGATACGATCAAAGATGTCCTCCATCATGACCTTTCTCAGGAATCGGTGGATCATTTTCTCGTCCAGCGTCTCCATAGAAAACGCAGCCTCACTGGCCATGTCAAATAATATGGGGGTCAGTTTAAAAACCGGCCCCAACCATAATCCGATCACACCATGAAACGTCTTTTTACATTATTGGGTATCGTTGTCGTCCTTTTGTCGGGAGTTGTCATCGTTTCATTCTGGTCAAGAAGTCCGGCGTCATCAAACGATACTCAGGTTCGTCCCGGCGTTCCGATCTATACATACAGAATCGTGAAGACATATCCCCATGATAAAACAGCATTCACGCAGGGACTGGTATTTGAGAATGGTTATCTGTATGAGGGAACAGGCCTGCACGGACATTCAACTTTGCGCAAGGTGGAATTGGAGACGGGCAGGGTTGTGAAAAATATCAACCTCAAAACCCGATATTTCGGCGAGGGCATTACCATTTTTGGGAACCGGATTATCCAGTTGACTTACATGTCCCGGGTCGGCCTGGTATATGACAAAAGCAGTTTCAGCCTTTTGAAAACATTTCCTTATCCTGCTGAAGGATGGGGGATCACCCACGACGGGAAACGGCTCATTGCAAGTGATGGTACATCGAATCTGCATTTCCTTGATCCGGAAACTTTCAAAGAAATGAGGACGGTGGCCGTTCATGATCATCGCGGGGCGATTATGGGCCTCAATGAGCTGGAATTCGTTCGGGGGGAGATCTTTGCCAATATCTGGCAGGAGGATCGTATCGCCAGAATTGACCCGGAAACGGGACGCATTAGAGGATGGATTGAATTGCAGGGGCTATTAAGACCTTCGGACATTGTGGGAGACGTTGACGTCTTAAATGGAATAGCCTATGATTCCGCGAATCATAGGCTATTTGTAACGGGGAAACTGTGGCCGAAGCTCTTTGAGATTGAGTTGATCCGCCGGGAATAATCTTTATGAATCTTCCTTCCCCGTGCTTGTGCTTGTGGAAGATTCACTTGTACCGGATTCGGTCGATGGGGGTGTTGGGGAATCCTCTTTTTTAGCTTCACCGGCCAGCGCTTTCTTCCCGCCGTAGTCGGTGACATACCAACCGCTGCCTTTCAGATGAAAGGCAGAAAGAGAAATCAGCTTATGGGCCGGACCTTTACAGAATTTACAGGTGTTTACGGCTGGATCCGACATCTTCTGAAACAACTCAAATTCTTTACCGCACTTTTTACATCTATACTCATAAATTGGCATCAAAAGCCTCCAACATTTTTTTCAATTACAAAAATCGCCTATTTTGTAGCGATTGCTGAAACAATCCAGGACAATCTTCAGGTCGGAATACATGCCGGACTGAAGCATGTCTCTTGTAATCGCATGGACTTTTTCTTCTTCCGTTTCCTTTTCTTTTATGGGTGCATCAAATCCGATTTCCCCGTTGTCGAACCGTATGATATGGACAATCTCATGAGCTGCAATGTACAACATGAGCGGCGTCAGTTTAATAAAAGAATGTCCTCTTTCAACGGCGTCTAATATCTGGTTATCCTGAAGACAGATTCTATAGAAATGAAAACCTTCGGGATGGGTTGCCTTCTCCTCTTTTTTATAATGGTACTTGCATAGGTGAGCAAAGGCCCCGTTTTTTACCTCATGGTCTTCAAGATAAGCCAAGGTCTTGACATCATAGCGATGAGAACTCATTTTGTCCGGGCTCAGACGAAAATAATGACCCGCGAGCTTTTCCGCACGCTGGAATGTCTGGCCTGTCATGGACATCTGTAATGAATCGAAGTACATAGATAACAATCCATTATAAGAAACCTGTGCATATCTAATATAATATATGCACAATTACGGCCGTGTCAACCATTATCCGGACATATGTTATTTTTTTGTCCCCTTCGCATCCTTCTGAGGCTCCTTTACACGAAACGCTTTGCTTTTCATCTTCTTTATCAACGCGTCATACGACGATCCCGTGATCACCTCATTGAACTGCGTCCGGTAATTATTCACCGCACTGATCCCTTCAATAATCATGTCGTATCCGAGCCAGCGTTCTCCTTTCTTCAAGAGGCGGTATTCTACAAGGAATTCCTCCCCCTTTTTCGTGTTAATCACTCTCGTTTTGACTGTCGCCCTGTTTCCATCAATGGTCTCGGATTCATAGACGATCTTCTCTCCGCCGTAAAGATCAAGCTTCTCGCTGTATGTTCTTTTCAGGAGGTCGTGAAAGAGAACCACGAATTCTTCTTTTTCCTGGGGAGTCCTCTTCCTCCAGTGCTGCGCCAGAGCCCTCTTTCCCACTTCCTGCCAATCGATCAATCCCTCGACGACGTTCATCACCGATTGTCTTCTTTTTTCCTTGT
The DNA here is from genome assembly GCA_026388495.1 of Deltaproteobacteria bacterium. GTDB lineage: Bacteria > Desulfobacterota > Syntrophia > Syntrophales > UBA2185 > JAPLJQ01. The sequence continues at coordinate 6,615 of JAPLJQ010000160.1, forward strand.
TGTTTTTCAAGGCGGGATCATTCAGGATATTCATAACCTGGTCGGCCTTTTCCTTGACCAGTGCCATCGGCGTCGTTACTGCCCCGGAAGGCGTTGCCAGCATGAAAATAACAGACAACACCGCCAATATCTTAACAAAATATAGTTTCCTTGTAATTAACACCATCATTTTCTCCTCAACGTATTGATATCTCATTTTTTTATCTTGCTTTTTCGATGTTCTATATATGCATTGCGCATGGATATATAGGGATCGATGGCGGATTCCTTGAACTCTTCGTACTTCCCGATGGATAGAGAGGTTTCATTCACCATATTTGTTGCCGTGATAACGGTGGGTATGATTGAATTGACCTTCGCCACGCCCAGATCCGTGTCGGGATCGATGTATACTTGTGGATGGACAAAGAAGTCTGCCGCCATTCCCACAGTATCCCGGGCGGTGGAGGGCCCATATGCAGGCCACACGATGTAGAATCCTGCTCCAACACCGTAAAATCCGAGGGTCTGTCCGAAATCTTCGTCCTGCTTCTCCAGATTGCTGTATTTTTTCGCTACGTCGAACAGGCCTAAGATCCCTGCGGTGGTGTTAACCATGAATCTTGAATACTCGATTGCTGCACCTTCGAACTTTCCCTGGAGAAGACAATTGACGAGACGCACCGGTGTTCTGAGGTTGGAGATGAAATTACGCACCGACACCCGTGCGGGTTCGGGCAGGATCGCCCCATAAACTTGAGCAATGGGTTTTAACACATAAAAATACAATTTATCATTCACTTCAAACATGAGACGGTTGAAAGGTTGGATAGGGTCCGCAATCGTATCTAACGTTTCTTCAAACTCCTCATCCTCTTCCGACTCCTCGTCGGCACTGTCTAAAACAGCAGTCCCTTTATCCGGAACTTCCCCTTTGAATTTGTCTTCCCCATCCGCTTTTTTCACTGGCGGGGCCGCTTGATCAAGGTCCCTTTTCTCAGGTCCTATATCGGCCTTGATTTCAGTGGAGTTGTCCGTCGATCCCGGAGGAACCGTGTCCTGTCCGTAAGCGGCAGACACGGATAAAAAAAATATTCCCATTACCAGGAATACAAACAAGGTCGTCGTTTTCCTTCTTGTCACCATCGCCTCTTTCTTTAATCGGATACTTTTCCGAAGACGAGCTTTGAGATTGCCCTTTCCAGATCAAAGGGAGGTTGTGTCTCCAGGATTTTCCCTCCGCTGGCGATAATGGTGTCCGACCCTCCGGGAGTTATTTCAATGAATTTTTCACCAACAAGGCCCTTCGTCTTGATAGCGGCTATAGCGTCATCCTGGAGCGTCACATAGGAATCGATCTGGAGTCTGACCTTGGCCTGGTATTCCTCTAAAGTGATCTTCTTGACCCTGCCGATGTTCACCCCGGCGATCTGTACCTCCGCCCCTTCCTTGAGGCCGCCAATGTTGGAAAATACGGCGTAGACGGTTGTTCCCTGGGTGCCGACCACATCGAGTTTCCCGAGCTTGATGGAAAGGTAGCCCAAACAGAGGATACCGGCGATAAAAAAGATTCCTACGTATAGCTCCAGGCTGAATTTCTTCATTGTCGACTCCTTAACTTTTTCAAATCTTTCCCTCTTCCTTAAGGATGAAAAACGGGGTTATCAGGAAATTGCAGGTCCGCCCCTTTCATCTTCGAAAAACTGTCTTACCAGAGGGTCGTCAGACGATTTAATCTCCTCCGGTGTGCCTGTCAACTCAATCCTTCCCTCGTTCAGTACGGCTATCTTCTGGACGATGGAAACGATCTGCGCAATGTCATGGGTGATGATAACGCCGGTAAACCGGAGCCGTTCATGTGTTTCACGGATCAGGTTATTGATGGATCGGGCCGTCACAGGATCGAGTCCCGTGGTGGGTTCATCAAAAAGCATAATCTCCGGGTCTGTGCAAAGACACCGTGCCAGGGAAACCCTTTTTTTCATTCCCCCGCTCAACTCGGCAGGGTATTTATTTTCTACACCGGCCAAACCCACCTGATCCAATTCCCGAAGGACCTTCTCCCGGATTTTTTCCTTATCCAGCCGGGTTTTTTCCTGTAGGGGAAAGGCCACATTTTCGAACACGTTGATAGAATCAAAGAGCGCTCCGCCCTGGAAGAGGTATCCGAATTTTCCGCGCAGCCGTTCCAGGTCATTGCCCCGGCTTTTACCGATATCCTCTCCTCCGATGAGCACGCAGCCTCTATCCGGTTTCGTGAGGCCGACAATGTGCTTCAACAGGACGGATTTTCCATGACCGCTCTTGCCGATGAGAGCCAGGATTTCCCCCTTTTCCACCCGGAACTCAATTCCTCTGAGGATGTCTACGCCGTTGAACGACTTATGAAGATCGATAACTTCTATCATATTCAAAATAACACTGAGGTAAGGAAATAGTCCCAGACGAGAATCAGAACCGACGAGGTTACCACCGCTTCCGTCGTTGCCTTGCTGACCCCTTCGGCGCCGTAAGTTGCCGTAAATCCTTTATAGCAACAGATCCACGTCATGATTAATCCGAAGCTCAATGATTTATAGAGGCCAATCCGGATTTCTTCCATGGTGAGGTAGTTGATCATTTCCCCGAAGTATCCCCCCTCGCTCACCCCTAAGAGATGAACGGCCACGAGATAGCCTCCGAAAATCCCCACGGTGTTGAAAATGGACGCCAGAAGGGGAAAGGATATGATCCCTTCCAGAATATTGGGAACAACAACGTAGCGATAAGGGTTCAGGGCCATGACTTCCAGTGCATCAATCTGTTCGGTGATGCGCATGATGCCGATTTCCGCCGCAAGGGCAGACCCAGCCCTTCCTGTAATCATCAGGGCTGATATAACCGGGCCCAACTCCCGGATGAGGGCCAGCGCCACCGTGGGACCGAGAAGGGCCTCTGCCCCGAACTTTTCCATCCCGTAGAAGGACTGAAGGGTGAGAACCATTCCGGTGAAGGCGCCCGTCAGGACCACAATAAGAGAAGACTTCACACCAATGAAACTGATTTGCTTGATGACTCTGCCGAACTTCAACGGGGGGATAAAAGCCCATAAAACGGTGGTACCAAGAAAAACCCCCGTTTTTCCAAGACTCTCGACCAGCGACAGGAGATATTGACCCAGCTGCTGGATGATAGTGATTATCCCCCTGATCATAACGGTCCTCTCTTGGTTGCGTGCGCCTCAAGGGCGGACTGAATGATCCGGTCAATCAAATCTGTCTGGGTAATTCCCGATGCTGCCGCCTGATGGAAGAGCACGGTGGAAGGCGTCATCCCCGGCAGTGTATTGGGTTCAAGAACGGCTACCCGCC
>JAPLJQ010000090.1 GCA_026388495.1 Deltaproteobacteria bacterium
AACCGTCATCCCTTCGCGCCACTCGGATTCCGGTTTCAGGTTGATCACCGTCTCAAACATCTCCAGAGGCGCCGGATCTGTGGCCGTTTCGGCCCGTCCTGCCTTGCCGAAAACCTGGGAGACTTCCGGAATATTTTTCAGGATTTTGTCCTGCATCTGAAGGAGCTTGGACACCTCGGAGACAGAGGCTCCGGGCACGGTCACAGGCATGTAGAAAAGCGTCCCCTCATACAGCGGCGGCATGAATTCCGACCCGAGTTTCCAGAAGGGATACACGGTGATGGCCATAATGACAATCGCGCTGATGATCACCGTTTTCCGGAAGCGGATGGCGTAACGGGCAACGGGCTCGTAGATTTTATGAAGGATGAGGCTTACGGGATTCTTTTCCTCCGGCCGGATTTTTCCCCGGATAAAAAGCGTCATCAACACCGGCGTCAGGGTAATCGCCAGAAAAGACGAGAAGAGCATGGCAAATGTCTTGGTATAGGCCAGAGGCTTGAACAGCCGCCCTGCCTGGGCCTGCAATGTAAAGACGGGCAGGAATGCCACCGTGATCACAAGGAGAGAGAAGAAAAGAGAAGGGCCGACTTCTTTGGCCGCATCAATGATCACGTCCGTTCTGTTGCCGGGGTTCCCCTGGTGCTCCCATTCTTCAAGCTTCTTGTGAGCGTTTTCCACCATGATGATGGCTGCGTCCACCATGGCGCCGATGGCGATGGCGATGCCGCTCAAACTCATGATATTGGAGGTGACGCCCAGATAAAACATGCAGATGAAGGACATGATGATGGCAATGGGCAACGTAACAATGACGACCAGCGCGCTGGGCAGATGGAAAAGAAAAATGAGGCACACCACACTGACGGCAACCGCCAGTTTGATGATCTCCTCCTTCAGTGTGTCCATGGAGCGCATGATGAGGTCCGAGCGGTCGTAGGTGGCGACGATTTTTACCCCTTTCGGCAGGCTCGGCGCGATATCCCGGTTGATCTTCTCTTTGACCCGCTCGATGACAGAGAGGACATTTTCACCAAAACGGACAACAACGATACCTCCTGCGACCTCTCCCTTACCGTCCAGATCCGCGAGGCCCCTGCGGATTTCCGGCCCAAGCTGGATGCGGGCCACGTCCTTCAGAAAGACCGGCGTCCCGCCCGGATTCGATCCCACGGCGATGTCTTCAAGATCTTTGATATTTTTGATATATCCCCGCCCCCGGACCATATATTCAACACCGGACAATTCCAGAACCCGGCCTTCCACGTCCCGGTTGCTTTTCCGGATGGCTTCCATGACCTTCGTGATGGGCAGGTTATAAGCCGCCAGGCGATTGGGATCGACGGTGACCTGGTACTGCTTGACGAACCCGCCTATGCTCGCCACCTGTGAGACGCCGGGGACACTTTCCAGCGCAAGCTTGACGTTATAATCCTGGATGGAGCGAAGTTCGGAAAGGTCATGCCCGCCTGTCTCATCGACGACGGCGTAAGAAAACCCCCAGCCGAGGCTTGTCGCATCCGGTCCTAAAACGGGATTGACGTCGGCGGGAATCTTGTTTTTCACCGCCTGGAGATATTCCAGCACCCGGCTCCGGGCCCAGTAGATGTCGGTTCCTTCTTCAAAGATGACGTATATGAAGGAACTGCCGAGAAATGAGAAGCCGCGCACCGCCTGGACCTTCGGGGCGGCAAGCAGCGTCGAGGTGATGGGATAGGTGACCTGGTCTTCCACCAGGTCGGGACTCCGGCCGGGCCACTCCGTATAGATGATGACCTGGGTGTCGCTCAGGTCCGGAATGGCGTCAAGAGGGGTATTCTTCAGCGCCCACCAGCCCCAGGCAAGTGAAAAAAACACCATCAGAAATATGATGAATCTGTTGCGGGCGCTCAGTTCAATGATTTTGGCGATCATTTTTTGCGATCAGCTGTCAGCTGTCATCCTTTCTGATTAATGTTTTTGCCGGAGCGGTTTGACACCTTTTAGCTGGGCCTCGGAATCGATCAGGAAGTTGGCCGATGAGGCTACTTTTTCCCCGTTCTTCAAACCCCGCAGGACCTCGGCGTAGCCGTCAGACCGGAGGCCAAGCTGAACCTCGCGGGGCTCGAAAGAACCGCTCCCCCGGTCCACATAGACCACCTGCCCTCTTCCCGTATCGATCACGGCGGATTCGGGGATGGTCAGCCTTTTGCCCAGATTGATCCTGATTTCCACATTGGTATACATTTGGGGTTTCAGCTTGCCGCCCGTGTTCGGCAGTGTCAGGCGGACCTTTGCCGTCCGGGTGTCCGCCGCAATGGTGGGGAAAATATAATCAATCTGCGACGACAGTTCCCTTCCCGGAAAATAACTGAGGGTGATCCGGGCCGGCTGCCCTACCCGGACGAAAGGCAGTTCCTGTTCATAGATATCGGCAATGATCCAGAGGGTGGACAGGTCCGCCACATCGAAAAGTTTTTCTCCCGGCATGACCTTCATCCCACGGACCGCCATTTTCTGCGTGATGAATCCGCTGATAGGGCTATAAAGGGTCAGTGTTCGTATGGGCTTTCCCGTTTCTTCTATTTTCCTGATCTGCTTCTCAGAAATATCCCAGAGGCGGAGCCGCTGCCTCGCGGCGTCCAGAGCGGCGGCGGCATCTTTCGCAAGCATCTTTTGCAGATCGAACACGGGCTCAGAACCGGTTGCGGGCGGCGTTTCGACATGCTCTCCGTGGGGGGCTTCCGATGGCCGCACCGTGCCGGTCTGTCGCCCCGCCCATTTTGACGCACTGATGAATTCCTGTTGCGTCGCAAGCAGCTCCGGGCTGTAAATTTCCGCCAGGGGCTCTCCTTTTTTGACGTAGCGGCCTGTGAAATCCACGTAGAGCTTCTCTATCCAGCCCTCGATTTTTGTATTGATCGTGGCCAGTTTTCGTTCGTCCGCCTCGACCCTTCCGACCGTCCGGATGATTTTCTGAACGGATCTCACTGAAACCCTGACCGTTTTGACGCCGATGAGCTGCTGCTGTTCCGGAGAAATCTCAACCTGTGGAACATCCTCTGCCACTTGTTCCTGCAGCGCCGGTTGCGTGGGAGGTTTGACGGCCCCGGGCTTATCCTTCGCTGATGGCGGCTGCGCCGTATGCCCCGCATGGCCCTGGGCAAGAGCGGAGGATAAGACTGCGCTCTCAAAGAGGAAGACTACTCCTGAAATGCCGATAACCAGAAGAATCATGAGGACAGACCCTTGAACCTTCTTCTTCCATGTCATTCCCGTGAAAACGGGAATCCACAACCATCCAACGTCACTGGATTCCTGCCTTCGCAGGAATGACAGATTGGGTGATTCATCCCATGACAGTTTTGATAATTGATTACAAAAATAAAAGGGCTTAAAGAAACGTTTGTTTTTCATTTTTTGCTGTCTCCCGGCATCTGCGCCAGACCTTCCGTAATCGCATGGAGTCTTGCCAATGCTTTTTCTCTTTCCGCAAACTGGCTCCAGTAAAGAGCTTCATAATCCAGCAGGGTTTTCAGCCTGGAAAGGACGACAATCGCATCCGTCCGCCCCGTGGCGTATCCCGTGAATGCCGATTCAACATCTTGGGTGTTTTTCGGAATCAACCCGTTCCTGTATAGATCCATAAGTTTTTCCGATGATCTGAGCATCGAAAAATTATCCTGTATGGCTGCCGATATCATCAGTTTTACGGCTTCCAGTTCCTGCTTCGCCTGGGCAAGAAACGCCTTCGCTTCCAGAACGGCTGGTTCCTGTTTTGTTTTATAATACAGGGGAATGTTGATCGTCGTCGTCGCACTCCACATATCTTTAAAATCACCTGATCGGTTAAAGTAGCTGGCGTTGATATTGAAGTCCGGATAGTACTCCTTCTGCGCCATCAGGAGCCTGGTGTTGGCCGCTTCCAGCATTTTCGCCCTGGCTTTTATTTCCGGAGAATGACGATCCGCCATTTGCAGGGCATCGTCGATGGTAAGGGTAAGGGGCCGGTAGACGGGATCGATGGGACGTCCCAGGGGAACCCTGGAATCCCTGCCGATCGTAGCCCGGAGCATGGCCTCCAGGGACAGGATCTTCTGCCTGAACATCTCTTCTTTTTCAAGAAGCATGTATTTTTCCGTCTGCGCCATGAGGACTTCCTGCTGCATGGCCTTTCCTGTGGCATACCGTCCCAGCGCCAGGTCTTCGATCCTGATGAAGAGATCCCTCTTGTCCTTCAGGAGATCGATATTTTTATAGACCAGGAAAAGATCGAAATAAAGCTCTTTGACCCGCGCCGCCGTCCTGAGCTTCAGGAGTTCATGCATGGCCTCCAGGCTTTCAGCGTCCCGCTCGGCCATATCCCCTTTCAGCGAACGCTTGCCGGGAAAGAGAAACTGCTGGCTCGCGGAAAACATCCACTGGGCGCCCTGCATTTCTCCGTAGGTGTAGCGGTCGAAACCCTCGTTCTGATAACCGAACATGAACATGGGATCGGGAAGGCTCTTCGACTGGGGAATGCGGTGTCTGGCTGCCTCGATCTTCGCCTGGGAAGCCAGAACATCGGGATTGTTCTTCAGTGCCTCTTCAACGAGCACGGAAAGGTTCAAATCCTGGGCAAAGGCGGAGGTGCTCAGAAGAAAAATAGCCAACGTGAGAATAACCGTTTTCAGATTCTTACCCAATATCCACATTGAGTTTTACCAACTGCGTCTTTCCGTCGCGCGTGATTTTTATATTGATGAACCAGGAACCGGACATGGAAAAATCAAGATTCGCCAGATACCGGCCGCTCTTCAATTCTGTTTTTGCCTTGTAATTCATGGCCGGCATCCCGGGCATTGCCGCCATACCGTAATCCACAGTTACCGTAGCATCGGTCACAGCGGCGCTTTTGACGTCCTGGATGTTTATCTCCATCTTATTCTTGCCGGTAACCGGAGGATTTTTATCCATCTTTACATGAACCATGTAGTTTCCGGCCTTCTTCGTGACCATATAATCCTTCGCATACACAAAACCTGCCGCGAGAAGCAGTATGAGTACGACTGTAG